>NZ_JBDLZX010000013.1:0-98772 GCF_040045115.1 Flavobacterium adhaerens
CAGACGGTATTTTGGAGACAAACTCTTTGACAGACTAGTAATTGCGAATATAACAGGTGCATAAACGGATAATCAGAAAAAATAAACTATTTTTTTTAACGAAGATTAATGCTCGCTTTAAACATTCTAAGCTCTTCCCAGCTAAAAGTTTCTCCGTATTGATCTTTTAAACCAGAAACAGATTCTTCTTGATAACCAGCAAACGCATCAGACAGAGCAGCAATTTTATCTTCTGGCAAAACTTCTTCTATTTTGATAGCTCCTGATTGAATCAGTTTGGTAAGATGAGACATAATCGTTTCTTGATTGTATTTTCTCATCAAGGCAATTTCTTGAATAGAATGTTTGGCTAACCACAATTCATGAGTAATTTCGATAGTCGTTTTTTTAACTTCTTTACTAGCAGTTTTTTTATTAACGTAACGTTGCGAATCGCTATCATCTTCAATAAGTTTACTATTGGCTTTCTTAAAATCTTCGTAAACCCGTTCGATCTTATTGAATTTGTATTGCTTAATTTCGGTAGATGTTAATCCTTCTTTTGTAATAGGTTCATCATTTACCAAAGTGGCCATCATTAATTTGGCTTTCATCAATTGTAAAATAGCTTTGGTTTGCAAATCGTCAAGTTCTTGTAATTCGTCATGAAAAGCTTTGGTTTTTTTGAGTCGTTTTACTTCTTCTAATTTCCAAAGAATCTCATAAAGCAATTTATCCATTGGTTCAAAAAAATAAAAAAAAGCGGCATTGATACGATCAGAAATATGTTCTAATGGAAGTGTCTCATTTTGAAATAACTTGTCGAGTTGATGTAAAAACTTAGAAGAAGGTTCGACTAACTGCCAGATAATGGCGGCTTGACTTTTGGCCCAAATCGCATGTTTCGATTTAGTAGAATTTTCGGCTTCCTCATTGTAGCTAAACTCGTGATTCCGCCAATGTTGTGCCAATTCATTCCAATTAAAACAGTTTTTGAGATAGTTAAGTATAAATTTTTTTGTTTCCCTTTTCAAAGCATTCGATAACATTTCATCGGAAGCTTTGTTTTCGGCATAGTCCATTACATCCTGATCGTTCGAAATACCATTCATACGCAACGGAGAAAGCAAAATAAGGCCGTTTAACGAACGCAAACGAGATAAAGCTACATAGGCTTGCCCAGGCAGAAAAACTTGCGATACATCAAGCACAGCTTTGTCAAAAGTTAAGCCTTGACTTTTATGGACAGTAATTGCCCAGGCCAATTTTAATGGATAATGAACAAAAGAGCCTAAAATTTCCTCATCTATTTCCTTCGTCAGCTCGTTTACAGTATATCTGATATTCTGCCATTCGTATTTATCTACTTCTATCGTTTTATTTTCATCTGGGAAATGTACCCAAATTTCTTTGGAAGTCATTGTCTTAATGATTCCCATTTTTCCGTTAAAATAATTTTTATCTGCAGATAAATCATTTTTTACAAACATAACCTGAGCTCCAATCTTTAATTGCAAGCTTGGATCGATGGGATAAATTTTTTCAGGAAAATCACCCGTTATATCAGGCAAAAAAGTAGTTGATTTTCCCTCTAAATCTTCAAGAGATTGTGCATTTATAATATCAGCCTTAGCATTATGGGTAGTAAGGGTTATATAACCTTTGTTGACTTTTAGGTCAAAATTAGGTTGGACAAAATCGTTTAAAACTTGAATATCAGTTTGTGTGATCTCATTATTGCGTAAATTATTCAAAACCGAAATAAAACGATCATCGGTCTGACGATAAATTTTAGATAACTCAATATACAATGGCGGATATAATTGCATAACATGCGAATGGAAAAAAAATTTACCACGATAATACGATCGTAGTGTTTTCCATTCTTCATCACGAATAATGGGAGGTAATTGTAATAAATCTCCTATAAATAATACTTGTACTCCTCCAAAGGGTAAAGACTTTTTTCGAACTGTTTGCATCATAAAATCCATCGCATCGAGCAAATCGGCACGTAACATACTGACTTCATCAATAATAAGCAATTCCATATTTTGAATTACGGCGCGTTTTTGACCGCTCATCTTAAAATGTCTTCTCAATGTTGCTTTGGTTTCAAACTTTGTTGTATCTGAAAATTGTGGTGCAGAATTATCAGGGATGAAACCTCCAAATGGCAATTGAAACATAGAATGAATTGTGACACCTCCAGCATTTAGAGCTGCAATGCCTGTTGGAGCAACAACTACTGTTTTTTTATGAGTTGTTGCAATAATTTCTTTTAAAAGCGTAGTTTTTCCAGTACCAGCTTTACCAGTTAAAAAAACAGATTGTTGCGTTTGATTGATAAAACGAAGTGCATACGAAGCGGCTTCAGAAATAGATTGCATGACCAATGGAGTTTACAACGAAATTAGAAAAAGATAAGAAATAAAAAAACCTCCATTCTTTTTCAAGATGAAGGTTTTACATTATTTTTTTTAAAGACTATTTTTTTTCTTCCTCTGTTTTAGCAGCAGATTTGTATTTTTCATTCAACAGCTTAATTACTTCTTTAGTAATGTCATAACTATCTTTTGCGTACAAAACAGAAGCAGCATCACCAGTACCATAGATATAATCATATCCTTTTTCTTTACCGTAATCTTTAATGAATTTTTTTACTCCTTTTACAAGTGAATCCATTTCTTTACCGCTTTCTTGTTGCAATTGCATTTGCAAACTTTGTTGAGCTTGAGCTAATTGTTGTTCTCTACGTTGCAATTCAGCCCCTTTTTTCTGAGCCCATTCTTGACCGTTTGCTTGAGCATTAGTCTGAAAATTAGCAGCTTCTTGTTTAAATCTGTTTATTTCGGCTTCTAATTGTCTTCCTTTTTCAGCAGCTTGTCCTTTGTATTTAGCTTCTAAATCTTTCGTTTCTGTATATTCTTTCATTAATTCAGCTGTATCGATATAAGCTGTTTTAAATTGATTGGTTTTCACTTCGGCTTTTTTATCACAAGAAACAAGTGATACTGAAATTGCGATAAATAATAATACTCTCTTCATGATTAATTTTAATTCAATTTTAATGTACGGATGACAAAAATATAAAAAAATAGATAGGATTGACAAAAAGATTAAAAATTGGCAGATTTAATTATTATCAATAAAAACTATTATTTTTATATTAATTAATAATTTTTATTTATTTTTAAGAATATAGATATGTGATGAATATTCCTTTGAACTTTTGGCTTTCC
The DNA here is from genome assembly GCF_040045115.1 of Flavobacterium adhaerens. Lineage (NCBI taxonomy): Bacteria > Pseudomonadati > Bacteroidota > Flavobacteriia > Flavobacteriales > Flavobacteriaceae > Flavobacterium > Flavobacterium adhaerens. The sequence continues at coordinate 3,222 of NZ_JBDLZX010000013.1, forward strand.
AATTAGATTGCAAGCCAACAAAAAAAGCCTTTATGTAATTCATTTTACCATTTTTATACTTTTCTGAAAGCAAACTGACATAAAAAGAATCAAATTTCATCGGTAAAACCTTCACTAATACCATATTTTCATTACTGAAAAGCATTTGAATAGCTTGTTTAGAAAAATGCCAAAAATGAATTGGAACATCAAAAGCAGCCCAAAATTTTCCATAATAATTGGCATCAAAAGATTTAAAATTAGGAACAGCCACAATTAAAGTACCTGTAGGCTTCAATAAACGCTTTAATTCTTTGATTTGAACCTCTAAATTTGGTACGTGTTCTAAAACATGCCACATTGAAATTACATCAAATGAATGTGATTCCAATTCCGAAGTATGCTCTACAAAGGCAACACCTTTACCTTTGGCAATAGTTTTGGCTTTATCACTTGGCTCTACACCTACTGTTTTCCATCCGTCATTTTGTGCAACTGATAAAAAATCACCAGTTCCTGCACCAATGTCCAAAATTGAACCTTTCGAAGTTTGGTAAGAATTAATTAAATCTAATTTGTTTTTTAATGCAATGTTTTTTACAAAATGGTACGCTTTTTCAAACAATGAACGTTTAGAATCAGTATGCGATATATAATCTGCACTTTCGTAGTATTTTCCTAAAACATCCAAACTGGGTTGTGGATGTGTGATTAACATGTCTAAATTTTCATCTAAATAAAGATCAAAAATCTCTTGGGAAACAGAATGATCTTTGACTTGTAAAAAAAGCTTATGCTGTGAAATATCCATTATTTAATTTAGTGCTAGTTTCAGTCCTCTTTCAAACTGAATATAAATTCATTTAATTAATAGTAATTTTATTTTAATTATTGTGATCAAATTAATTGTGATCAAATTAATTGTGCTCAAATCTAATTTTTACCGCTGATATTTTATCGTTTTCTAATCGAATGTCCTCTATTACTTGAAAACCATTTTTAATATAAAATGCTAAAGGAGACCTATACGGTTCTCCATTTAATTTCACATTTTTATCATGGTCTATAACCCATCCATTCAAAGCTGAATTATTCTTTTTTAATTGATTCAACAAAATTCGGCCAAACCCTTTTCCTTTGATTTCAGAGCGTATTAGAATTACAAACCAATTATCTAAATCTCGGGTAAAAGTAAAAGTCCATCCTAAAACTTGTTTTTGATCATCTAGTAACAAATAATGAAATTTATTTGGAAGTTCATTTAAATAATTTTCGAATTCTGAAATATGACTGTATGTAACTTTTACAGGATACTCAAAATTCCAAAGTTCAAATAAAACTTGTTTTTGTTCAAGAGATAAAATTGCAGTTTGAATTATTTTCATTTTATTACTTTCTATTCAATCCAACATTTATACTCCAAAAAAGTTTCACGTGGAACAATTCAAAATTTAACCACTTTAAAATTCCAATCTAACCGTTATCTGCCCATATAGATCAAAAGTACCGAAATGTCACTTGGTGAAACACCACTAATTCTAGAGGCCTGTGAAATGGTAACAGGACGTATTTTACTTAATTTTTGTTTTGCTTCAATAGACATAGACTTGATTTTGTTGTAATCAAAATTTTCAGGAATTTTTACTTCTTCTAGCCTACTCAACTTATCAGCATTATTACGTTCTTTTTCTATATAACCTGAATATTTAACTTGAATTTCGGCTTGCTCCAAAATCTCTTGATCTAAATCATTTTGATTGATATATTCTTTTACCTTTTCAAATTTTAAAATGTCCTCAAGATCAATTTGAGGTCTCGAAAAAATTTTAAACATTTTATCACCTTGATTAATCAAAGCAGAATCTTTAGCTTCAAGAATAGGATTAGTTTCAGCAACTGTTACGCTTGTTTCTTTAAAAAAAGTAACCATTTTTTCAGATTCATTAAATTTATGCTCCATTCTTCGTAAACGAGATTCTGAAGCCAAACCAATTTCATACGAAAGTGGAGTTAATCTAAAATCTGCATTATCTTGACGCAATAAAGTTCTATACTCAGCACGAGAAGTAAACATACGATAAGGTTCTTCGGTTCCTTTTGTAATAAGATCATCAATCAAAACTCCGATATAAGCTTCATCTCTTTTTAAAATTAGTGGTGATTTTTCATGAACTTTTAAATGTGCATTGATACCAGCCATTAAACCTTGAGAAGCAGCTTCTTCATAACCCGTAGTTCCGTTAATTTGACCAGCAAAATATAAACCTTCGACTAATTTGGTTTCTAAAGTATGTTTTAATTGTGTTGGTGGAAAATAATCATATTCAATTGCATAACCTGGACGAAAAAATTTAACCTTTTCAAAACCTGCAACAGTACGTAAAGCTTTAAACTGAATATCTTCAGGTAAAGAAGTAGAAAACCCATTTACATAAACTTCACAAGTATTCCATCCTTCAGGTTCAACAAATAATTGATGACGCTCTTTATCAGCAAATCGATTAATTTTATCTTCAATAGAAGGGCAATAACGCGGTCCTAAACTTTTTATTCTTCCATTAAACATTGGTGAACGATCAAAACCTTCTCTCAAAATATTATGAACATCATTAGAAGTATAAGTCATATAACACGACTTTTGAAACTCTAAAGGTTTCGTTAAATCAGAATAAGAAAATTTATCTGGATGTGCATCCCCCTTTTCTTCATTCATTTTTGAATAATCTAATGAGCGACCATCTACACGAGGTGGAGTTCCAGTTTTCATTCTTCCAGCTTCAAAGCCCGCACGAACTAAATCCTCAGTAATTCCAAAAGCAGCACTTTCACCTGCACGACCTCCTCCAAATTGTTTTTCTCCAATATGTATTAAACCGTTCAAAAAAGTACCATTTGTCAACACGACCGATTTAGAACGAATTTCTACTCCTAAAGAAGTTTTAATACCTTTTATTTTTCCATTCTCAATAATCAAACCTTTTACCATTTCTTGGTAAAAATCAAGATTAGGAGTTCCTTCCAACATCATTCTCCATTCTTCAGCAAAACGCATACGATCACTTTGCACTCTAGGAGACCACATTGCAGGACCTTTTGATTTATTCAACATTTTAAATTGAATTGCAGTTCTATCTGAAACAATTCCAGAATACCCACCTAGCGCATCAATTTCACGAACTATCTGTCCTTTTGCAATACCACCCATAGCAGGATTACAAGACATTTGTGCAATGTTTTGCAAACTCATTGTAACCAATAGTGTCTTGGATCCTAAATTTGCAGCCGCTGCCGCGGCCTCTGATCCTGCATGACCTGCACCTACTACAATTACATCATACTCTTCTAAAAACATTTTTTTTTATATATTAATCCTCATTGAGGAATTGTAAACTTAAAACGTTCCACGTGGAACTCTAAAAAAACAATAAGAAAAAAAACGTTCCACGTGGAACTTTAAATTTTTCGAAAAAATAAAATTTATATAAAACATAAAAGTTTTTTATATAATTTTATAAGTTATATTTTATTGTTTCACGTGAAACATAGCGATTTTTTCGTCTTCTTTGCTACGCATTAATACTTCATCTGTATCAGATTTATCTTTATATCCGCAATAATGCAGTATACCATGAACTAAAACACGTTTTAATTCTTGATCAAAACTAGTTTTGTAATCTTTAGCATTATCTATAACTCTTTCAATTGATATAAAAACATCACCGCTAATTTCATTACCAATAGTATAATCAAAACTAATAATATCTGTTAGAGTATCATGATCTAAATATTCAACGTTGATTTTATGAAGATATTCATCATCACAGAAAATATAATTAATTTCACCTTCATTCTTATTCTCAGATTTGATAACAGCACTTAACCATAAACTAATAGATTCTTCGTTATCTAAAGTAAAATCTGATTCGTAATTAAAATTTATCATTTTGTATTAAAATAGGTTTGCACCTTTTGATTAAAATTCGAGCGCAAAGGTAACGATTGTCTATTTAATATTTCTACACTATTTAAATATTCAATTAGTTCTTTAGGTAGTGGACCAACTTGGTTATTAAAATTAGAAGTATTGGTTTGAGATTCCCGTTTTGAATCTTCTCCTTGTAAACGAATTGCAGTATCTAGTTTTAATAATTCCTGCTTAATAGCGTTGGTGCGTTGAATACTTTCGTTAGTAAAACCACGATTTAATAATTGCTTTTCTAACTGTTTCATTTGTTCTATAGCATTATTTCCACTTTTACCTATACCTTTTTTTTCTAATTCTTCTTGTAAAGCTTCACGTAATTGTTTTTGTTCTTTATAAATTTCTATCGTTGCTTTTGCATCACCTTCATCATCACCTTCACTATTATGATTAGATACTTTTACAGATTGTGAACCTTTATTTTGATTTTTATCAGAATTAGTTCCAGGTCTCATACCCTCCTTCATTTTATCAGAAAGCTCACCTTGCTTTTTAATAATATCTTGAAGTTGCTTACCAGAACCTTGACCTGGCTTTGGTTTACCTCCACTACTACTACCAGCCATTTGCATTTGCATACTATTTAAAGAATCACTTAATAAATCAGCTAGTTTATTAGCTGAAGAAATAGCATACTGTTGTTGTGCTAATCCTCGTCCTAAATGAGATTCAGAGAGACTTACTAAAGATTTATCAATATTGTATTGAACATTGGCTACTTCCTTAGTAATAGATTCAGCAATTTTTGGTTGGCGTAATGACAAGGCAAATAAGCTATCGTCAATATGCTTAAATTGTAACTTTAGATTTTGTTGATTACGAATATATTTACTGTAAGACGGAGATTTAATTTTAGATGATTTAAATTGATTCATGACATCTTCTTGAGAAAAAGAATAAGCTAAAAGGTTATCTAAAATTTGGCGCAACATTTTGACATCCTCCTCTATTTGATTTTTATTAGAATCTTCTATAGCTTGATCCATGGCTTTAGAAAGTTCTTTCATTTTTTTGGAAGCATTTTTTTGATTAGATTTTGCTTTTGCTTTATCATTTTTTTGCAAATTTGAAGTAGCTTTATTTAAATCATCTTTAATAGATTCTTCTTTATTTAGATCTGATGGTATGTCCATAGGCGATTTTAAATCTTCATTATCTCTATTGAGTTGCTTTAATTCTTCACGAATAGTATTGAATTCTTGATTTAATTTTTGTTGTTCGTCTGCAGAGTTTTCTTTTTCATTCTGAGATAATTTATCTTCCTTTTGGGATAATTTATCTAATTTATCAGCTAACTGTTCAGCTTTTTTCTCTACATAATATCGTTTGGTTAACTCAACCAATTGTGACAAATTCTTATTTTGATTCTTGGTGTTTTGTTTTAATTTATCAAGTCTTTCAACAAACTCTTCGTCTTTAATTTTTTTATTTAAGTCATTAAGTTCATCTAGTAATTTTTTGTTTTTATCAAGTTCAGAACTAGTGTTTTCTAAACGTTTTTGAAGTAATTCTTTTTTCTCATCTGAATTATGATTATCATTATTATCTAAATTCTCTTTCATCTTATTAGCAAAAGAATTCATTTTTTCATTCTGAGATATTTGTTCTTTTATAAAATCATTGTTTTTTTGACGATCCTTGAAATCCAATTCATTCTTTTCTTTATTCATTTGTTGAATTTTATCCAAGTCAGAAAATTGTTTTTCTTGTTTAGCTAGTGTTTTTGCTAAGCTATTAATTGTATTATTTTGCTCTTGAATAGCAGCATTTTCTTTCTCTTCTTGCGATAAAATATGGTTTGAAAAAACAGAAGAACGAGAACTTTTAAAGTTATGAATAGCATCGTTATCAAAAATTTCAAAATAAAATTCATAATTTAAACCTTTTACGACATCAAGATTCGAAGGAAAATTAAAAACAAATTGGTCAAAAATATCATGCTTAATACTAATTGTTCCACGTTTAGCTTTATTGGGATTACCAGCTTCATAATAAACAATTTGCAACTTAGATAATCCATAATCATCAGCCAATTGACCTACAAAATAAGCACTATCTGAACCTAAATTATCTGGAACTTTAGTAATAGTAATTGATGGAAACTGATCTTTTACAACTTGCAACTGATAATTTAGTTTTTCAAAATTTTTTAACTGATTATTAGACGTAAATATTTGATATTCTGTATTTTGCAATATTTTCTTAGATAAAATAAATACATTTTCAGATTTTGAAAATGACGATTCTCGAATCTGGTCTTTATAAACAACCGATTGAGTTGTCTTAGTATTCATAATCCAAGTTACTTGAGTTCCCTCAGGTATCATTCCGTTACCAGAACCTTTCACAATAGATGGTTTTAAATTCAAATAAGAAGGGTAAACAAACTTCATTTGGAAATTAGAAATCGTAGGCACTTCAATTATTTTAAGTTTGTAATCAGGAGAGCTAACATTATTAGCTTCTAAATGAAAATTAATAGAAGAAAACGGCTTCGAAATTTTAAAACTAAAAAAACCAGGTTTAACAGATTCTAAAAAATAACTTTCATTACCTATAAAAATCATTGCTGTTTCAGGAATAACTTTACCTTCGATCTTAACATTTAAAGAAAAATCTTTGCCTTGTTCAGTAACCAAATCAGAATTTAAAACAACAAATTTAAAAGGAGCTGGTGGCAAAAAAGAAGCATTAAAATGCACTACCCTATTCAAACTTTGAGAAATAATACTGCTATTACCACTAACAAAAAAGAAAATTAAAAAAAGGATAGGCACTACAGCAAGTGGTAAAAAACGTTTATTAGTTGAAAAATCGATGGCTTTACTAAAAGGGATTGGACGCAAAGCATTCGCTTTTTGTTCAATAGAAGCCAATAATAATTCAGAACTAACGTCAGATTTATTAGAATTAGATAATTGCAAATAATTGAGTAAAGTATCTTTTACTTCCGAAAAATGTCTGCCAATTATCATTGATGCTTGATTATAATCAATGCCTTGTTTTAGTTTAAAAATTTTAAATATTGGAAATAAAATGAATCTAACTAAAAGGATAATTTCTACACTGACAAAAAACCAAAATAAAAGCGTACGGCCTTGAGGTTTTAACCAAAGAAAATATTCAATAAAAAGCGTAATCAAAAAATAAATTAAACCAAGACCTATAAAAAAAATAATGCCACGAATTAACTCATTGGTATAGTACTTTTTTATAAAAGCTTCTAATTTTTGATGTATTGATTGAGATCTTTCCAAAATTCAAATAGTATTATAATAACCAATAAAAGTAATAATTTTAATGATTCCTATTAGGTAAATAAAGCATAATATTAAACAGTTAAGGAACAACAATAACATAGATAAATTGAAATCGTATATTTGCAAAAAATCTACAATAATGTCAAAACCAGTTCGTGTGCGATTTGCACCAAGTCCAACAGGACCTTTACATATTGGCGGAGTTCGTACCGCTTTATTCAATTATTTGTTTGCCAAAAAAAATGGAGGAACTTTTTATTTACGTATAGAAGATACCGATCAAACTAGATTTGTTCCTGGTGCTGAAGAATATATTCAAGAAGCTTTAGAATGGTTAGGAATTGCTCCAGAAGAAACAGTTGGAAAAAATGAAAAATTTGGACCTTATAGACAAAGTGAAAGAAAACATATCTACAAACAATATGCAGATCAATTAATTGCTTCTGGAAATGCCTATTATGCTTTTGATACACCTGAAACATTAGATGCGCATAGAAAACAACATGAAGCTGAAGGCAAAACATTCATTTATAATTATCATAATCGTGAAAAATTAGATACTTCATTAGTAATTTCTTCTGAAGAAACTGCTAAAAGAATTGCTAATAAGGAAGACTATGTTATTCGATTTAAAACTCCAGTAAATGAAACATTGCATTTGCAAGATATCATTCGTGGAGAAGTAAAATTTGAAACAAACTTATTGGATGATAAAGTATTATTCAAAAGTGATGGAATGCCTACTTATCATTTAGCTAATATTATAGATGATCATTTGATGGAAACATCTCACGTAATTCGTGGTGAAGAATGGTTACCTTCTATGCCACTACACGTAATGTTATACAGAGCTTTTGGTTGGGAAGCACCAGAATTTGCACACTTGCCTTTGATTTTAAAACCAATAGGAAACGGAAAACTGTCCAAAAGAGATGGCGATAAAATGGGATTTCCTGTATTTCCTTTAGAATGGAAAACAAAAGAAGGGATATCATCAGGCTATAGAGAAAAAGGGTTTTTCCCAGAAACAGTGGTTAACTTTTTGGCCTTATTAGGTTGGAATGATGGAACAGAACAAGAATTATTTTCTTTAGAAGAATTAATTTCAAAATTTGATTTGAATCGTGTTCACAAATCAGGAGCAAAATTTGATCCAGAAAAGAACAAATGGTTTAATCACCAATATTTAATGAAAAAAGAAGATAAATTGTTGGCTGAAGAATTCTCTAAAGTAATCGAAGCCAAAAAATTAAATATTGAATATTCTCTAGATCAAATAACTAAAATTGTTTCTTTAATCAAAGACAGAGCCAATTTTGTAACCGATTTTTGGGAAATGAGTGACTTCTTTTTTGAAGCACCAACTACTTATGATGAAAAGGCAACTAAAAATTGGAAAGATGAAACACCTACTTTGATGCAGGAATTAATAACAGTTTTAGATCCAATAACAGATTTTAGTTCGCAAAATATCGAAACAATTGTAAAAAATTGGATGACCGAAAATGAAATTGGAATGGGAAAAATAATGCAACCTTTTAGATTAAGTTTAGTAGGAGCATTAAAAGGTCCACATTTATTTGATATTGTTGAAGTTATTGGAAAAAAAGAAACAATAACAAGAATACAAAAAGCAATAACCTCATTATAAAAACAAAAAAGTCCCAAAAATGGGACTTTTTTTATGTTCTAAACGCTTTACCTCCTATTCATAAAATAACTAATGACAAAAGGTGTTACGGTCTTTAAAATTGATCTAAATGGATTAGGAATCGCCTCTTTGTAAGGTGCTAAAAAGCCTTTAACTATGTTTTGAGGTGTAACAGAATCTTTAGTTTTTTGAAAACTTAAAACCAATTTTTGATAACTAATTTCTTTCTCCAATTTTAAGATCTCTAAATCTCTATCAATATCAGCATAGGATGAATATTTTTTTACTTCCATAATTAATCATTAAAAAAGATTTCTGAGAATTTTTCTAAAATTGGTCCTTCTATCACTTTTTGTTTAATAAAAGATAAAAGTATTGTTGCAATTAAATACATACCACCAACGGCAAGGAAACCAATAGCGTAACTATCGTAATAAGTTCCTATAGCCAAAGCAAGTGCAACAGAACCAAATAATAATACCATACTGACACATAATAAAATCAAAGTAAACTTTAAAATCATGGTAGTAGATTTCATAGCCACCTTGAAACCCCATAATTTATAATATGAGATTGATTTTTCTAAATAAGCATGTGCTTGATTTTGAATATCCTCTGTATTTTCTCTGATTTCATCAAATGCCATAATGACTAAATTTTATTTCTGTAATTTAGCATTTTTTACTTTAAGTTCTGCTAATTTATTTTCTAAAAATGAAATTACGTCTTCTGTTTTATGACTAAGGTTTGAAACAATTTTTTCATAATTATGATCGATATCATCTTTACTCAAAATTCCATTGTGCTTAATTTTATCGGTCACTTCATGTAATTTATCACCAAGATTATGTTTTAAATCATCAAAACCATCTTTAATTTTTTCTCTAGTTTTTGAACCTTTATCTGGAGCAAATAAAATTCCAAGCCCTGCTCCTATTGTTGCACCAACTAAAATAGCAATAATTGTATTTCCTGTGTTATTTGACATTTTATTTAAGTTTTAAAAGTTACTATATCTAAATTTACAACTTTATCAACAAACTTATGTTAACAAGCAGTTAAACTAATAAAAATTGAATAAAAAACTAATTAAAAGACTTCTAATAAACTAAAATAATAAAACAAATATTAGACATCAAAACAAAAAAAAACTCTCTTAAATCTAAAGTATGAAGTTCCTTTTTAATAAAAAATTTTGATTAAAATTAATTTAATTATAATAAAAATAAATAATTATTTAATACAATTAATATGTAAATTACAATAAATAAAATTTATTTAAATTAAAAGAGTAGAATTAATAGGAATAAAAAAAGTCCTTTTTTAAAGCAAAAACTTAAATAAAGACTTTAAATGAATGTTATTTTAAAAAATAATAATTTATATAAACAAAAAATAAAAACGTCTTAAAATTGATTTATGAAAGCTGTTTTTAATAAATATAATTGATGTAAAATTTAAAAATTATTATTAAAATATATAATAAAAAAAATCACTCAAAAGAGTGATTTTAATAATTATAATTTATTTAAAAATTGTTCTATAAATTCAACTTCTCGCTCGGTTGTACTCTTCGTTGGATTTGTTTTTAATTTTAAAACTTCATCTTTGAAAGAATTTACAAAATCTAAATCGTATTTTAAATTAGTTAAATTCAAAATTGCTCTCGAACGAACAAAAGACGATTCACTACGAAGAGACATTAAATACAATTTGGTTAAATCCTCTTTATCAAAATCTGATGTTTTTAAACTAGTGTATTTCAAAATAAAATTAGCAAACAGTAATGAACTCTTATTATTATTAATATTCTTTCTGAAAGAATTTTGTAATAAACTATAATTAGAAATTCCTGCTAAAGTCTCCCCTATTGCTTCTCTAATGGCAATACGTTCGTCTCTTGTAGCTACTTTAAAATATTTGTTGATGTCTTTTAAAGAATTATTAATGCTGTTTTCCTCTTTTTTTCCTTTTTCTTCCCATGCATCTTTTAGTCCAACAGTTTTATTAAAAACTAATTTTGAACTAGTTGCATCATTATCTGCAACAAAATAACCCAATCTTTGAAATTGGAAATGATTTCCAGAAACAGCTGTAACTAAACTTGGCTCAACATAACCTTTTACAACTGTTAAAGAATTTGGGTTAATAAAATCTAAGAAACTTTTTTCTTTGTAACTATCAGGAGCTTCATCTATAAACAACCGATCATATAAACGAACTTCCGCTTCTAAAGCATGTTGAATTGAAACCCAATGCAAAGTCCCAGCAACTTTACGTTTACTTGCTTCTGTCCCACTTCCACTTAAAGAATCAGTATCGTAAGTAACCTCGATTTCAGTAATTATTCCGTTTGAATCTTTAGTAACACTCTCTCCTTTAATAATATAACCATTTTTAAGGCGTACTTCATTTCCTATACTTAAACGGAAAAATTTTGCAGGTGCAACCTCAAGGAAATCGTCTCTTTCTATATAAATTTCACGAGAAAAAGGAACTTTTCTATAACCAGCTGATTCATCTTCTTGATTGTTTTCAGCATCCAATAATTCTTCTTTCCCTTCAGGATAATTGGTAATTACCACCTTTACTGGATCTAAAACAGCCATTACACGAGGAGCAGTTTTATTCAAATCTTCTCTTAAACAAAAATCTAAAAGAGAAATGTTTATAATATTTTCACGTTTTGCTACACCGATAGCATCACAAAATTTTCTAATGGATGATGCTGTGTAACCTCTTCTTCTTAAACCTGATATGGTAGGCATACGAGGATCATCCCAACCGTTAACTATATTTTCTTGAACCAATTGCAAGAGCTTACGCTTACTCATAACTGTATAATTCAGATTCAAACGAGCAAATTCATATTGATGAGGACGTACTCTATTTTCATCATAAATTTGATCTAGAAACCAATTGTATAATTCACGATGCATCACAAATTCTAAAGTACAAATCGAATGCGAAATTCCTTCAATATAATCACTTTCACCATGAGCATAATCATACATTGGATAAATGTGCCATTGATTTCCTGTACGATGATGATGCTTATTTAAAATTCTATACATCAATGGGTCACGCATCAACATATTGCTAGAAGACATATCAATTTTCGCTCTCAAAACATGAGTTCCTTTTTTGAAATCTCCATTTTTCATTCCCTCAAAAAGAGTCAAATTTTCTTCTATAGAACGATTTCTATATGGGCTATCAACTCCAGGTTGAGTTGGAGTTCCTTTTTGAGCTGCCATCTCCTCAGAAGACTGGCTATCTACATAAGCTTTTCCCTTTTGAATCAATACAATAGCCCAATCATACAATTGCTGGAAATAATCTGAAGCATATACTTCTTCAGCCCATTTAAAACCTAACCATTGTAAATCTTCTTTAATAGCATCTACATATTCCTGTTCTTCTTTAGCTGGATTTGTATCATCAAATCTCAAATTTACAGGTGCATTATACTTTAAACCTAAACCAAAATTTAAACAAATTGATTTAGCATGACCAATGTGTAAATAACCATTAGGTTCTGGTGGAAAACGAAAACGTAATTTATTTTGTGGAAAACCGTTTGTTAAATTTTCTTCAATGATTTGTTCAATAAAATGAAGTGATTTCTCTTCTGATGCCATTTTTTATAGTAATTTTAGCAAAGATAAAAAAAAGGTTTAAGGTTTGAGGTTTAAAGTTATTTAAGTCGCATAAAACCTGAAATTTTAAACTTTAAATTAAATTAAAATGGGGACAATAAAACTAAAAAACATCCGTACTTTTTCATATCATGGATGTCTAATTGAAGAAGGAAAAATAGGTTCAGATTACAGTATAGATTTAGAAATTAAAGCCAATTTTAGAAAACCATCAGAAACCGATAATCTTATTGATACAGTTGATTATGTTCATTTGAATAAAATTGTAGTCGAAGAAATGGCTATTCGATCCAAATTACTAGAACATGTTACCAAAAGAATTATCGATAGAGCATTAGCTGAATTAGAAATGATTAGCAAAATAAAAGTAGCAGTTTCAAAATTAAATCCTCCTATTGGCGGTGATGTTGAGTCAGTTACACTAGAAATGGAAGAAGAACGATAAGACTATAAGTTACAAATCAGTATAAAAAAATAAAAAAATTAAGTTTATACTTTTAAACTTTAAAATTTTGAATTACTTTTGCCAACCGTTCAAGTAATGGCGTCGTGGCCGAGCGGCTAGGCTGGGCTCTGCAAAAGCTCCTACTCCGGTTCGAATCCGGACGATGCCTCAAGAAACCTCTAAAGCAATTTAGAGGTTTTTTTTATGGTAAATTTTTTTCTTTTTTAAATGAAAATTTAAAATAAAAGCCCTGAAATTCAGAGCTTTTATTTTATACTAATTGTTAAAAAAATTACTTTTCTATCTTTTCAAATGTATTTTTTATCATTTGTTTTTCTTCTGGAAACCAACCTTGAAAAATTAATGCAAGCCCAAAAATCATTAAAACTACACTAATGCCACGTTTAATTTTATATATGTTAGTAGGAGTCATTTTATGCTTTAATTGTTTGGCTAAGACAATTTTTATACAATCAATAGCTAAATAAGTGATGATAACCGATATAAAAAAAGTTAAAACTCTTGATGTTTCCATATTCAATTTTGGTCCAACCGAAATGATTACTGCCAACCAAAAACCTAAAACACCAATGTTGATAATATTTAGAAAAAAACCTTTAAAAAAAAGTCCGAAATAATTCTTTTTTATAATCTCATTATCGATTGTTTTGGTATCCACTTTCTTTTCTTTTTTTAAACCTAAAAAAGAAATAAACCCATAAACCATCATAATAATTCCCCCAAAAATAAACAAAGCAGAATTATCATTTAAGCTTTGTATTAATCTATAACTACCTAAGTAAGCAATAGTTATAAAAAAAACATCTCCAAGAACTACTCCTAAATCAAAAACTAAAGCTGCTCTAAATCCTTTAATTATACTAGTTTCTATTAAAATAAAAAATACAGGACCTATCATGAAACTTAATAAAACTCCCCATGGAATGCCTGTTAAAATATCGTTTATCATTAAAAAATGACTTTAAAAATTATTTGCAAATTTAATCTTTCTGGACAATACTTCCTCCTGCAAAGGTTTCCTGTCTTAATTCTTTTGGTTTTCCATAAACATTAATTGTACCGCCAGCTTTTACTTTTGCATCTACTAGCGAAATCGCTTTTACATCTGCACTACCTCCTGCTGATAGACTTACAGTAGTTTGATCGGTTTCAAACTCACTCGCTTTCACAACTCCTCCAGAATTAATCAAAATATCTTGAGTGACTGATTTACCTTTCACATTGATAACTCCTCCAGAATAAGCCTTAAATCGAACATTATCCACATCTAATGCAACAGACACACTTGCGCCTTCTTGCACACCTACCATAAATGATGTTTGCTTAAAAGTATCTTCACAAGTAACTTTACTTCCTTCATTAGCATCAATGCTTTGTATTTTTTTAAAATATATAGTCACTTTTGCTTCATCACCAGTCATCATTTTGGTAAGTGGCATCCTTATTTTTAGAAGTCCATTTTTATTAACAACTTCTACTTTACTTTCGTTTGGACCCGTAATTACAGCTTTATTTTCATTAGAAGCAATTAAAGTAACTTGTAATTTATCAAATGTTTTAACATCATCAAAATCATCCAGTTTTATGGTGATTTGACCAAAAGTTACTTGAAAAAGTAACACTAAACCAACTAAAAATATTTTTCTCATCATTAATAAATTAAATTGTTAGTAATCTATTTTAAAACTCATTCATTTCTTCTTATAAAATTAAAATCCAATTGTTTTTTGACTAAATCGGCATTTTTTACAGTAACAAAAATTTCGTCTCCCAATTGTAATAATCGATTAGAATTAGATCCTACTAATGCATATTGTCTTTCGTCGAAAGTATAATAATCCTCTTTTATATCGCGAGTTCTCACCATTCCTTCGCATTTATTATCGACAATCTCTACATAAATTCCCCATTCGGTCACTCCAGAAATAACCCCTAAGAATTCCTCATTATTATGATTTTGCATGTATTTTACCTGCATGTATTTAATCGAATCTCTTTCGGCATTTGTAGCCAATGCTTCCATATTAGAAGAATGCAAACATTTAGTTTCAAAAGTTTCTTCATCTACCGATTTTCCACCATCTAAATAATATTGCAATAATCGATGTACCATGACATCAGGATAACGACGAATTGGTGAAGTAAAATGACTATAATAATCAAAAGCTAAACCGTAATGACCAATATTATCAGTAGAATATTTCGCTTTACTCATCGAGCGAATAGCTAAAGTATCAATTAAATTTTGTTCTTTTTTTCCATTAACTTCTGCCATTAAATTGTTCAACGATTTTGAAATATCACCTTTATTTCTAAAATCTATTTTATAACCAAACTTAGCAATAACCGTTTGCATGGCTATTAATTTATCTTCATTTGGCTCATCGTGAATACGATACACAAAGGTTTTCTTTTGTTTACCAATATATTCAGCTACTTTTCTATTAGCTAAAAGCATAAATTCCTCAATCAAATGATTGGCATCTTTTGATATTTTGAAATAAACTCCTTCTGGTTCACCTTCTTGATCTAAATTGAATTTAACTTCAACTTTATCAAAAGAAATTGCTCCATTATTCATTCGGTCACGTCTTAAAATTTTGGCTAATTCATCCATTTTAAGCGTCGCTGAGACAATTTCATCCGAAACCACGTAAGAACTACCTGTAATAGACGTTTCAACTGGAATCGTGTTATCCTTCGTTTCGATAATATATTGCGCTTCTTCGTAAGCAAAACGCTGATCCGAATAGATTACAGTTCGCCCAAACCATTGATTCACTACTTTGGCTTTATCAGTTATTTCAAAAACAGCCGAAAATGTATATTTTTCTTCCTGAGGACGCAATGAACAAGCAAAATTTGATAGTACTTCAGGTAACATAGGTACTACTCTATCCACCAAATACACTGAAGTCGCTCTTTGATACGCTTCATCATCCAGAATTGTTCCTTCTTCTAAATAATGTGAAACATCGGCAATGTGGATTCCGATTTCATAATTTCCGTTTTCTAATTTTTTGAAAGACAATGCATCATCAAAATCTTTAGCATCTTTTGGATCAATAGTAAACGTCAATGTATCACGCATATCACGACGTTTGGCTATTTCACTAGCTTCTATAGAAGTATCTATTTTTTGAGCATACGTTTCGACCTCAATAGGAAAATCGGATGGTAAACCATATTCAGCCAAAATTGCATGAATTTCGGTATCATGATCTCCAGGTTTACCGAGTACTTTTATAACTTTACCAAAAGGGCTGTCTGCTCTTTTAGGCCAATCTTCAATATGAACCAAAACGACATCTCCATGTTCGGCCTCCCCTATTTTATCTTTTGGAATAAAAATATCAGTGTACATTTTGGGATTTGCAGTCGATACAAAAGCAAAATTCTTTTGAATATCTATAACTCCAACAAAGTCAATTTTGGCTCTTTCTAAAATTTCAATTACCTCACCTTCAACTCTTCTACCGCTTCTTTTGTTGTAAACATAAACTTTTACAGTATCTTTATCCAAAGCATGGTTCAAATTATTTGAAGGAATAAAAATATCTTCTTCAAATTCAGAACAAATGAAATAAGCCGTTTTTCGACTCGTCATATCAATTGTTCCTTCATAATATTCTTTGCTAGTTGCTTTTATTAAATATTTACCAGGTTCAGTTTCAATAATTTTTTTGGTAGCAGCTAATATTTTTAAATCTTTTATGATCTGATTACGACTTTGAGTGTCATCTAAATCTAATTTGGCTGCTATTTGCTTATAATTAAAGGCTTTATTGCTACTTTGTGATAATATTTTTATAATTTTATCTGAGAAATCCTTCTCTTTTTTGTTTGGCTTTCTTAATCTTTTACCCATGTTCTTTTCTTAAAAGTCTAAAATTACAAAATTGTATTCAGTTAACCTTGTTATTAATAGCTATATACCCAGAATAACTTTATTCCTTTTAAAAAAAATTGAATATGAAAAACTTTAAAACAATAGCTGTTTTTAATTATTCACATGAAATTGTGATACTTAAACATATCCTCGATCAAGAAGAAATTCATTATTTTTTCGAAAATGAGTACATTGTTTCAATTGATCCTTTAGCGAGTTTTGCTTACGGCGGTATTCTTCTAAAAGTGCATCCAAACGATTTTGATCAAGTTCAAGAAATACTAGACAATTTAAATCCAAAACTTAAAATCGTTTAAAAACATAAAACTTATTTTTTTTGTTTTCAAATTTCAAAGTTGTCAACATATATTAAATACAACAAAAAAGAATTTTAAAAAATTTAAAAAAAATATTGGTTATTATTGTGTGTTAATAATGGCTATAATTTTTTTTAAAAAGGTTTTTAAATGAAGTTTTAGTTTTTTATTTCGATTTATTAACATAGTTATTTACTTATAAAATCTTGAAAATTAAGTTTTTTTTAAGTTTAGTTAACAACTGTTAACAATTATAAAAAAGGTAAAATTGTAAATAAATCGTTTTTTTTTTTTTGTTAAAAAAGCACTTTTAAGTATTGATAACTTTTCTAAAAATTACTGAAACTTTATTTGGATTTTAAATATCAGTTTTGGATTACTTATTTTTTCTATATAAACTAAAAAAACTTCTAAAATTCTTTTCAAAGTTATAAACATTTTATGTTAACTTAATATTAGCTGAATATCAATTAGTTAAGTTTTGGTATTAACATATCAAAAAATTAACATTATAATTACATTCTGTTTACTGATAAACAGCCTTTTATAAATCATTAAAATTGTTAATAAACCTTAAATTTTCTTATAATCAATACGTTATAGATACTTTACAAATTCTAGACAAGTTTACATTTTTAATACTCTGATAACTTAAAGTGTAAATGATTTTTTATAGGGTATCTAAAATAGAATAGCTAAATTTGCAAATACAACTTAATCAAATTACTAATGAAAATTTCAATCGGAAACGACCACGCAGGACCAGATTACAAAAAAGCTATTGTTCAGTATTTAGAATCAAAAGGACACGAAGTAACCAATTATGGAACAGATACTGGGGCATCTGTAGATTATCCAGATTTCGGACATCCTGTGGCGAATGATGTTGAAACTAAAAAAGCTGATTTTGGAATTGTAATATGCGGTTCAGGAAACGGAATTGCCATGACTGTTAACAAACATGCAGGAGTTAGAGCTGGATTATGTTGGACCAAAGAAATTGCCTATTTAACTCGTTTGCATAACGATGCGAATATTGTAAGTATTCCAGCAAGATATACTTCTATTGAGCAAGCAATAGAAATTGTAGATATTTTTTTAACTACCGAATTTGAAGGAGGAAGACATCAAAATAGAGTCGATAAAATAAGCTGTTACTAAATTTTGCATAACCATCACGATCATAATCACAATCATAATCATGTAAAAGGTAAAAACCTGTTGCTTTCGATTGTTTTAAATATTGTGATTACCGTGGCACAAATCGTTGGTGGAATTGTTTCGGGAAGTTTGGCTTTATTATCAGATGCCTTGCATAATTTCTCTGATGTACTTTCGCTAGTTTTTAGTTATGTAGCCCATAAATTATCTCGAAAAAAAGCTTCAGTAAACCAAACATTTGGTTATAAAAGAGCCGAACTCATAGCTGCTTTTGTTAATGCATTGACATTAATAATTGTGGCTTTATTTTTGGTTTATGAAGGAATAGAACGTTTTTTTAATCCACAAACTATAAAGTTTGGATTGGTAATTTGGCTTTCCATTTTAGGAATTGTAACCAATGGTTTATCAGTAGTAATGTTAAAAAGTGATGCTGATAAAAACCTGAATATGAAATCGGCCTATTTGCATTTGTTTACCGATATGTTGGCTTCGATTGCCGTTTTGGTAGGTGGTTTGTTGATGAAATATTTTCAATGGTTTTGGGTAGATAGTTTATTGACTTTAATAATTGCTATTTATTTAATTGTTGTTGGTTATGATTTACTCAAAGATTCTACTCAAATATTAATGCTTTTTACTCCAAAGCATTTGGATATCAATGAGATTATTAATGAAGTGCATCAAATACCTGGAGTAAAAAAATTGCATCACATTCATGTTTGGTATTTAAACGAAGATGAATTGCATCTTGAAGCACATTTGGATTGTTCTGAAGATATTAAAATGTCCGAGTTTAATTTACTTTTGGCAAAGATAGAACATCTTTTATTCGAAAAATTCCACATTAATCATATTAACATTCAGCCTGAGTACAAGAAAGAAGAAGATTCTAAGGATTTTATTGTTCAAGATTAGAAAAAAAATCGCTGGCGCTACGCGCAAAAATCAATATAACTTATTAATAAAACCAGGCTTTTTTTAGGTTATATTGACTGAATTTACATTAATTCAGTCTGTCAACTGACGCAATTAACTTTTTTCACCTATTTAAATAGAACCAACCTATCAAAATCTGGATAACCACAATTCCCCAATATTTCAATAGAAAATTCGTTTTGGCAGTTTTATGGCTAAAAACTAACATTCCTAATCCAGAACCAATTGTTCCGCCCAAAAAAACACATCCTAACAAAGTCCGCTCTGAAATTCTTTGTTTTTGGTTTTTTGCTAAATGTTTGTCATAGCCCATTAACATAAAAGCGATTCCATTCAAAATCAAAAAATAGTAGAATAAAATATCCATTTGGTTAAAAAATAAGTTTCAAAGATATTATTTTAGCTATCCAAAAAATAAAAAAATGACCAATATACAATTCATCTCTAAGTTTGTTTCAACTGCAGCAATCAATATTCAAAATACGGTTCAACTATTACAGGAAGACTGCACAATTCCCTTTATTTCCCGTTACCGAAAAGATAAAACCGGGAATCTAGATGAAATGATTATTGAACAAATTGCCAAATTGCAAAAGGAATACGAAACTATCGTAAAACGAAAAGAAGCCATTTTAAAATCGATAGAAGAGCAAAATGTTCTGACGCCTGAATTGGATAAAAAAATCAAAGAAAGTTTCGATTTACAAGAATTAGAGGACTTTTATCTGCCTTTTAAAAAGAAGAAAAAAACCAAAGCCGATGTCGCCCGCGAAAATGGGTTAGAACCTTTGGCGAAAATCATCATGGCTCAAAAAAATGATGATGTCGATTTTATTTCGACTAAATATCTTAATGAAAATGTCATCAATGAAGAGGCCGCTTTGCAAGGAGCCAGAGATATTATAGCCGAATGGATTAATGAAAATATCTTTGTTCGTAAACAATTGCGAAGACTTTTTCAGCGAAAAGCAACGATTACGACTAAAGTTGTAAAAACCAAAAAAGACGAAGAAGAAGCCCAAAAATTCAATCAGTATTTTGATTGGTCCGAGCCATTAACCAAAGCACCTGCACACCGATTATTAGCTATGCTTCGTGCCGAAAATGAAGGTTTTATTAAGTTTAAAGTCGAAGTTGATATTGATGAGGTTTATGATGTTATTGACGAATTGGTTTTGAAAGAACAATGCCCTTCAACTTCACACGTACAATTGGCCATTGAAGATAGTTACAAACGATTATTGAATCCTGCAATTTCTAATGAGGTTCTGCAGGAAGCCAAAGCTAAGGCGGATGCCAATTCGATTCAGGTTTTTGCCAATAATTTAAGTCAGTTGTTGCTGGCGCCGCCTTTGGGAGAAAAGCGAATATTGGCTATCGATCCGGGTTATCGAAGCGGTTGTAAAGTCGTTTGTTTAGACGAAAAAGGCGATTTGTTGTATAACGAAACGATTTACCCACACGCACCTCAGAACGAAACGGCAATGGCGATGAAAAAGATAAAATCGATGGTGAATGCGTATAATATCGAAGCCATTTCTATCGGAAACGGAACCGCTTCAAGAGAAACGGAATTCTTCATCAAGAAAATTGCTTTCGATAAGCCTGTGCAGGTTTTTGTAGTTTCAGAGGCTGGAGCTTCGGTATATTCAGCTTCGAAAACGGCCAGAGAAGAATTCCCCAATTATGACGTTACCGTTCGTGGTTCGGTTTCTATTGGAAGACGACTTTCAGATCCGTTGGCGGAATTGGTGAAAATCGATCCGAAAGCGATAGGAGTGGGGCAGTACCAACACGATGTAGATCAAACCAAATTGAAAGAGGAATTAGATACCACGGTAATTCGTTGCGTAAACTCGGTGGGTATAAACATCAATACCGCAAGTAAACATTTGTTGAGTTATGTGAGTGGAATAGGAGAGAAGCTCGCCGAAAATATTGTGAATTATCGTTCTGAAAACGGTCCTTTTGAAGATAGAAAACAGTTGAAAAAAGTGCCTCGTTTGGGCGAAAAAGCCTATCAGCAAGGAGTAGCTTTTATCCGAATTTCGAATGCTAAAAATCCGTTGGATAATTCGGCGGTACATCCTGAAGCCTATCCGATTGTAGAGAAAATGGCTAAAGATTTAAAGTTAAAAGTGACTGATTTGATTGCCAATAAAGAAAAAACAGCTTTGATTAAAGCCGAAAATTATATCACACCCGAAATAGGTTTATTAACATTAAAAGACATCATCAAAGAGCTTGAAAAGCCAGGATTGGATCCAAGAAAATCTGCCAAAGTTTTTGAATTTGACCCCAATGTAAAATCAATAAAAGATTTGAAAACGGGAATGATTCTGCCTGGAATTGTCAATAACATTACCAATTTTGGCTGTTTTGTTGATATCGGAATCAAAGAAAGTGGATTGGTTCATATTTCGCAATTGAAAGCCGGATTTGTGAGCGATGTAAACGAAGTGGTGAAATTGCATCAACACGTTGAGGTAAAAGTTACCGAAGTCGATGAAGATAGAAAGAGAATTCAGTTGACGATGGTTTTGTAAATGAAAATCTTCGTATTTTTGTTAATAATTGGAAAGAAAAAATGGAAAAGAAAAAAGTAGTTGAGCAGGAAAGCAAAGAGCATTCTTATTTCTATTCTTTAGAATTAGAAGGAATTAATTGTTTTAAAGACAAACAGACTTTAGATTTATCCGATGGAAATGGTAATTATTCGCCTTGGACAATTATTTTGGGAGATAATGGTACTGGAAAAACAACTTTACTTAAAGTTTTGGATAGAATGCAGCCCAGTGAAATTAAAACCGATTATTATACTCCAGTGATTTGGTCGTTTAATTCTATATTAATGTCCAAAAAGACAAGTGTTAATTTAAAAGTGAATGAAGATATTAAAGTTTTTTATGTAGAGGAAAATGAAAATAGAGAAAATAATTCTTCTTTTATTACTAGTGGAAATTTAAACTTCCCTTTCTTACTTTCTTATGGTGCATCAAGAAGAATGAGTAAGAATGAAAATTTATCTTCTAATAAGGAAGGTAATTTAAAAGTCACGTCACTTTTTAATGATTCTATAGAATTAATAAATGCAGAAGAATGGTTTTTACAAAAAGAATGGGCATCTATTAAATCAGAAGGATTTACAAAACAAAAATTCGAAAATGAATTTAATAAAGTAAAATCAATTTTGATTGATATTTTACCTGATGTTTCAAATATTCAATCGAAGCCTATTAATGAAAATAATTCGAAACCAATTTTAGAAGTAGAAACTTCTTATGGTTGGGTTAGTTTGAGAGATTTAAGCTTTGGTTATCAAACATTAACCGCCTTGATTGTTGATATTGCTTCTAAAATGATGGAACAATATTCAAACAGCAATAATCCATTAGAAGAACCTGCAATTATTTTGATCGATGAAATCGATTTGCATTTACATCCTAAATGGCAACGAACTGTAATTGATAAATTATCACAGCATTTTCCTAAAGCACAATTTATTGCTACTTCACACAGTCCGTTGATTGTACAAGCTGCTTTAGACAAAAAAGCAAATATTGTGGTTTGTAGAAAAGAGGGAGATAAAGTAGTTATTGATAATGATCCAGACCAAGTAAAAGGTTGGAGAATAGATCAAATTTTGACTTCGGATTTGTTTGAAGTTGAAAGTCCAAGATCTAAAACTACACAAGAAATGCTGGATGAATATATGATTTTGAAAGGGAAGTCAAAACTTACTAAAAAGGACAAAGAAAAAATAGAAGAATTAGTTCCAAATATTGAAAAAGCATATCCAAAAACTACATCTGATTTAGACGAAAAATTATCCAAGTTTGCTGAAAAATATTTGAAATGATACAGGTAACTAGAAGAAATAAACCTCCTGTTTTAGATGAAAATGCTGAAAATTGGACTATTGATTATTTGAAGGCTAAACAAGTTTACGACATATCAAAAACACCAGAAAACAAGAAAGCCTTTCAAAATATAGAAAAGCGCTATAATCATATTGAAGTAAAAACTTCTTTAAAAGAGATGTTTAAGAAGAAATGTGCTTTCTGTGAAAGCCATATTACTCATGTAGATTATGGACAAATAGAGCATTTTAAACCAAAATCGAAATATCCAAACTTATGTTTTGAATGGAATAATTTTTTGCTTTCATGCTCAATTTGTAATGGTAAATCAAATAAGGGTGACAAATTTCCTTTAGAGGATGAAAGAGGGCCATTTATTAATCCAATTGATGAAAATCCAGATGAATTTTTAAAGTTTGAGTTTGATGAGATTACAAAGACTTTTTTAATTTTTCCTAAAAACGATAGAGCTATTACTACAATAAAAGAACTTGGTCTAAACAGAGATGATTTGGTAGAAAATAGAACAATCGAATTGTCCAAAATAATACACATGCTTGATTTAGTTTTAGGTAAAAATCAAGACGTAGTTTTAGAAGAATTTATTAATGTGTTTTCAGAAAAAGATCAGTATTATGCTTTTATTAAAGCAATATTTAGAAAAGTAAAAAAAGAGAATTAGTTAAATAATAAAAAGCATTGAATGTATATAATACTTTTATAGATTCATTTATTATTTTTCCAAATAAAGCCATCTAACAGATAATGAGTAAATTGTGGTACCGTTAACAGCGGTACCACTAAAAAATACCAGTTAGAAAAGTCTTTGCTTGTACCTGAAAATTGTTCATTCCAAACTAGGATCTCCCAAAGATACTCTTCGGAAAAGGCGATGAATAATAGTATGACAATGAATAGTAAAAGCCCTTTAAATTGCTTAAAATAGTGTAACCAATGAAGTTCTTCGGGTGATTTTTTATCAATTTCTTTTAAATAAATCAAAGCCATATAAGGGATTCCGTGTGAAACGACATTGAGTAATGTAAAAATTAAATCGTTGTTGAAATAGACAATTCCGAAATACCAGGACAATATTGTTCCTATAATTATGGCATTTTTAGGAATGTTGAAAGAATTGTTTTTTATAGCTAAATAAATCGTTCGGATGATGTAAAAAGCGAGAATGAAACCATAAATCCAGCTTAAAATTGTAATTAAAAGCGGATTTTTGAAATGGAAAAATTCATTTTCGACAAACCAGTTAAATTTTTTGGGAGCCGATAAAAACCAATACAACATTGGATAAATGGTAGCTGTATAAATCACCAAATTATCAATCCAAGCCCATTTTTTAGATTCGTTTCGAGCGTACAAACGCATAAAACCATATTGCTGACGGATGAAGTGAAAAACGGCGATATAAGCCAAAACCGACCAAAAAACGGCACTTCCGAAAGAGAATAACACAATTCCGATTAGAAAGCATAAAACTGGTAATCCAATCAACAACTTTTTCCTTTTCTGAAATTCATCAGTTACAAAATAGGTTTTGAATAAAGTAGCATAAACGTGGGCTACATCAATAAAAACAATCAGAAAAAGCCAAGTATAAAATGAATATTTATCTTCAATTTCTTGGAGCTGACTTTGGAATAAAAACACAACAGCAACCACCAAAAAAGAAGGTGCTAAAATAAAAATACTGTCGGTTTTTGCTTTATGAATCCAAGGCTGTTCCATCGATCATGGTATTTACTGCGTTAATTCCTTGGTGAAAAGCTTCTTCAAAAACGGAGATTCCTGATAAATCACTGTGGGCAAAATAGATTTTATTAGCAATGGGCTGAGAGGCTTCTTTTTTGGCTTTGCCAAAAATAAAATTAGGAACAGGGCTAACCATTCCGTGACCCAAGAGATGAATTTCGATGCTTTCAGTTGCTGATTCAATTGCAGGATGCGCTATTTTTAAATCATCAAAAACCATTTGCTTCCAATATTCTTTAGGTTTTTTATACAGTTCTCTACGTGTTTTTTTCAAATCGGCTGATGAAAAACTATAGTAATACGTAATTACTTTTTTATCGTGAATTTGCTGTAACGATTGCTGTTGATCATACACATAACCCAATCCTTTGGAACCATAAATTACATTATCCCAACACAATGGAAAACTACCATTATCCCCCAAATCCGAAACCACCAAAGTTGCCAATAACCAAGGGGTATAGTGAAAATTGGAAGCTAAATATTTTCTGTTTTCTAAAAGATATTGGTTTACAAACTGTGGGGTTGCCAGTAAAATTTTATCAGCGGTTATGGAAATAGAGGTTTTTGTTTTGTTATCAAAAACCTTAGCGACAGCTTTATTGTTGCTGATTTCAATTTGGTAAACCAAGTGATTTTTTAAGGATTTATCGCTTACATATTTTTGTAAATGATGTGCCAATCGAGCATTTCCTTCGGGCCAAGTGAGGACTGTATCTTGTTTGTCTTCGGATGCATTTTGTTTTCTTCCCGCAAAATAATGAATACCGGCATAAGCCGAAACATACTCAATTCCCAAGCCAAAATCATCTTTGCAACAATAATCGATATAATTGTAAAGGGGTTTTGATGTAAAATGATTCTGCTCAAACCATTGCTTCATAGTGATAGAATCGAGTTGTTTAGTTTCTTGATTTTGCGAAGATTCTACAAGCGGAATCATAAACCAAAACTTTCCCTGTTCATCTTTTTTGGTTCGAAATTCATCCATTAATTTTAAAAAGCGGACCAATTCCTGATCTTCTGACAGGGTATTTCCTTCCTTTGGAACCACACCTTCCTGCCAATTATTTTTGTAAAACAGGCGTTCATCGGGAGCAAAAGTGAGTTGGGTTTCATCAAACTTCGGAAAACCGTTGGAGTCGTAACCCAATATGATTTTTTCTTCTTCTAAAAATTGCAATAAAGCTTTGTCTTCCATATTTGGCAAAGGCAAATAATGAGCGCCTAAAGGATATTTAGAATATTGATTTTCTCCGTTGGAGGAGTTGCCGCCCAAATGATCTTCTAATTCGACCATCAAAAAATCGGTAATTC
Source organism: Flavobacterium adhaerens (assembly GCF_040045115.1). Classification (NCBI taxonomy): domain Bacteria; kingdom Pseudomonadati; phylum Bacteroidota; class Flavobacteriia; order Flavobacteriales; family Flavobacteriaceae; genus Flavobacterium; species Flavobacterium adhaerens. The sequence goes on from NZ_JBDLZX010000013.1 coordinate 29,466, forward strand.
CTCTTTTGGTTAATTGTCTGGCAGCACTTAATCCTGTAATTCCGCCACCAACAATTAAGTACGGAATAGAAATGTCCCGTGTTGGTTTAGGAAAATTTTGAACACGAAGCCTATGACCTAAAATGTGATTTGTTCCTGATAATCGGATTAAAAGGGTAATTGCTTTTTCTTTACAAGCATCCAAAAAAGGAATCACGAGTAAAGATGTGGCAATTATTTTGAAGAAGTTTCTTCTTGAATTATTGTAATTTTCCCCATTCTTCATCGAAATAGCGTACTAAAATTTGATTATCTAATCGATTGATTTCAATATCTTTTGAAATCATATCCTGAGAAAAATAATTGAAAGTATCGAACCTATAATTGTAAAAACGCAGGCCATTTACTTTTCGGTTTACAGTATTAAAAGTAGTTCCAAAACCATTAATGGCAATGGTATAACCCCATTCGCCAAACGATGGCACATACGCATGATATGCATCCACCTGCGGAAAAACCTGTGCAACGGTTTTATTAATGCACCAAAACGATTTTGGCGCAAAATATGGCGAAGTAGTCTGAATAACCGCCACAGCATCTGGATTCATTAGTTTTTGAACGGTAGCATAAAAGTTAAGCGAATACAATTTTCCCAAACTGTAATTGGATGGATCCGGAAAATCGATAATCACTACATCAAATTTTTCGGTACAGTTTTTTGCCCAAATGTAAGCGTCTTTGTTGTAAACAGTAACTTTTGGATTGTTGAGCGAATTTTTATTAAAACCAGTCAAGATGGAATTGGTTTTGAACATCTTGGTCATGCCTTCGTCCAAATCGACTAGAGTTATTTTTTTAACGGCTGGGTATTTCAATATTTCTCTAACGGCCAATCCATCTCCTCCACCCAAAACTAAAACATTGGAAACTTTTTTTGCCATAGAAAGAGCAGGATGTACCAAGGCTTCGTGATAGCGGTATTCATCGGCCGAACTGAACTGTAAATTGTTGTTGAGGTACAGGCGATAATCGCTTTTATTATGGGTTAAAACGATTCTTTGATACGGAGTAGTGTTGGTATAAATGATATTCTCGCCGTACAGTTTTCCTTCGGAAAAAGACAAAATTCTATCAGAAAAAATAAAAGTGGCAAGCAATATTAAAAATGAGGCGATCGCTTTGGTTTTTAAAAAGTGTACTTTTTTTAATTCTTTTTTGAGCAAATAGCACAAAGCAATGGCGATGGAAACATTAATCATTCCGAAGAATAATGAAGTGCCCATAATGCCCAATTTTGGCACTAAAATAAGTGGAAATAGGATGGAGGCTAATAAGGCTCCGATGTAATCAAAAGTAAAAACGTTGGAAACTAAATCTCTAAATTCGACTTTATCTTTGAGGATATTCATCAAGAGCGGAATTTCCAATCCCACCAGACAACCCGTTACAAAAACGAGGAAGTATAATATAAATTGAAAAGAATATACGCTTTCGAACAGTAGAAATAGAATAACCGAACTTAATCCGCCAATTAATCCAACCAAAATTTCAATTTCAACAAACGTATTGAGCATGTTTTTGGTCAGAAATTTTGAAAAATAAGAGCCAATTCCCATCGAAAACAAATAAACACCAATGATGAAAGAGAATTGTTTTACCGAATCGCCCAATAAATAACTTGCCAATGTTCCTGCAACGAGTTCGTAAACTAAGCCACAGGTAGCAATTGTAAATACGGCAAAAAGCAGTAGGTATTCAAATTTTAAAAAATTTTTACCCATGAATTGCGGCACTAATAATCATCGATATTCCAATGATGAAGGCTCCAAAAACAATTGCTAAAGCCACATTGTTGTTTTTTGAAATTTGTTGCCAAGTATTTTCGGGAGTCAATTTTTCGATGATAAAATAAGTTATCAAAAGAATAGCAATTCCAATTATTGAAAACACAATTGAAGCTAAAATGGGTCTCATAGTTATAAATTCCATAGTATTTTGGTTTTAATTATTTGTGATAAAAATGGTTTACACTTCTGCCATTTGAAGTAGGTTTATAATTTTCGGTCGATTCGCAATCACAGATTTGGTTTCCCGACGTATTGTAATAAACAAAAAGGCCATAGAAAAAAAGTCCTATCAGTATAGCGAGATAATTTGTTTTTATAAAAGGTATAATTTTTTCCATATAATTAATTGTTATTCAGCCCATCTTCTTTCTTCAAAATTTTTCTCTAGATAAAACATTCCAAGGACAAATACAGCCATAAATATAAAGACCAGCCAAACATTTCTTGTGGAAGGTTCTGACCATGTAGCTTGAATTTGAACCGATTGATTTAGTAAATCTTCAATGGCTTTCATAGGCGTGATGGCCAAATGGTATTTACCAGCAGCCACACCACATATATTAAACTCTTCGGTTGGACCACCTTCTGTCCAGTTTTCGCCATCCGTGTAACCGTGATAGTATTCGATGTCTTTGTTGGCGTAAATTTCCTCGCCTGTCGTTTCATTTATCAAGGCAACTTGCACATTAGCCCAAGAATTATCAACATTTGTATTAACCCTTATTGACAGAGGAGCAGAACTTCCTTTTAAATTAAAAGAAGGAGTTACATAATCTTTAGTCGTAAATTGGTCAAAAGCAATTTCGGTATTCAGAACATTTTGTTGAACTCTGTCTTTGTTCAAGTACCAATTAGTAATCAAAATTAATACCGCAACAAAACAGAATGTCAATGCTAAATTCCGAATATTGAATATAAAAGGCTGTACTTGCCCGATTCCTTTTTTGGATGGCAGGTTAGAGGTTCCAAAGGCTTTTTTGATATCATTCTTGGAAATGTGTTTTCCTAAAAAAGCGGTTTGCTCGTGACTAAATTTTTCAAAAGAAAGCATTAAAGGAGGGTTGATATATTCAATAAGTTCAATTTTATTGTAAATGTCAAAATCAAAAAAACCTTTTGCAGTCACTAATGTTGGATAATAATAATCGAATCGATCATAAGTTATATCTTCATGCTCAATAGTTAAAGGATGATTGCCTACTTTTTTATCAAATTCAATTTCGGTTAAAATAATCCAATGTCCAGCGGCTTCGGATAAATACAAATAGTCGTTTTGTTTTCCTTCTAAAATATATTCCGTCCATTCAAATCCTCTGTTTTCTTTGATAAGAATTCCAGTTACAGTGTATTCTTTATCATCAAAAGTAGCGGATTTTCCAACATCAAATTTATTAACAAAAGAATGATATTGCTTTAGTTTGTTGTAAAATTTGAGCCCAACATCACGAGTATTTTTATAAATATAATTGCAGTTTGGACAGGCAAAGGTTTCCACTTCAAAATTAACTTCAAGTGTGGTTGTTGTATTACAATTAAAACAAGGGACGGTCATATACTATCGGTTAATTTCGAAATCTTTTAGAATTGTTGCTTCAAAATAGCTAATGTATGCGTTGGTAATCGCTTTTACTTTATCGGTATTGTCTTGGAGATAATTACACAGGTAAACATCCAAAGTTAATTGTTGAAATTCGGGCCAAGTATGGATACAGATATGGGATTCTTTTAAACAAATAGCAATGGTAAAGCTATTATTATCAAAATCATGCTGACTTATGCCTACTTTTTCCAAACCAAATTTTGAAATTAACTCATTTGAAAAGTCAATAAAGTTCTCACTAGAGATGAGTTTTTCAATATTTTGAACTTCAAGGGTAACTAATTTATGTAAACCTGGGGAATAGGCGTTTTGAATCATTCAGCAATTACTTTTTTTTACTAAAGTAGTATTTTTAATCACAATTGCTAATTATTTATTTAAATGTGCTAAAAATATTTTAAGATGGTTTTATTAGGAATTTATATAATAGAAATTGACTTATTCCAAAATCACTTTTCTCGTAATAGTCTTAAATTCCTCAGTATCTATCTGAATGAAATATACTCCAGAAGAATATTTTGAAAGATTGATTTCAGTAGTTTCGGAGGCAGTTTTTTGCTGTTTTATTAGACTTCCTGATAAGGTATAAATCGAAATTATTGATGTTGGAGGTGCATTTATTGTGAAATAATCAGCAGTAGGATTTGGATAAATTTTTACTAATGATTGCTCAATTTCAAAAGAATCTTTTGCCAAAGTTACAGTAGGAGGTAAGTAAAAATTACCTGTTAGAGCCAATAAATACAGTGTTTTTAAGGTGTGATTAAAATAGCTGTTGGGTTCGTTGAGGTTTTTTAAATCAGTGTAAGAAGCATCTAAATGGGTTTGGTTATCACCAGCCATTGCTGCGCAAGCAAAAGCTCCAACGAATGTGGCATTATGCCATTGTCCTTTCAAGGTTCCGTCTTGGTTATAGCCATCTTTGATATTAGCAGTGCCCCCCAGAGTTACCCTTACAAAATCGGATGATTTTTTGGAGTAATTTTTCGCATCAGCTGTGCCATACCATACATAATCAAGGGCAATTCGCCAAGGAGTTCTGGCAGCATCATAGGTATAAGCTTTACCCTGATTGGCATAGCCACTTGCTGCACTAGAGTAATTTCCAGAAGCCTCACACCAGTCCGAAACCAGTCCGCCCACAGCATTATTTACCGTTAGATTATTGTTGATAATCGTATAGGTTTTTGCAGCAACTTGATTCCAAAACGTAGTATCATTGGTAAATTCTCCAAAAGCTCTAAAATAAGCTGGGGCAAAATATGAAGGATTTGTAATTGATGATCCGCCAAAGGCATCTCCAGGTTTTAGGACAAAAGTATCGGTTTCGACTTCGTGGTTTTTGATAATCGAGATTAAGTTTTTGGCTTCATTTTTATAATGGATAGCACCGGTACTTTCCCATTGATAATCAGCTACAATTAAGGCAAAAGCAACATCCAGTTCGGCATCGGTGGCGCCATTGAAACCAATAATTTCAGAGCAACCATTAATTTTCCAATTCATCACCCCATTGGCATTTATATGGTCTTTATAGTAAAGCCAAAGTCCATCAAACAATGTTTGATCAGCCATATAGACCGATAGCAGCATACCATAACCAATTCCCTCCGAAACTGTATGTGAAGGTGTGTCAAATTTGATTCGGTATCGATTATTGGAACAAGTTTCGACAAAATTAGTTTTCCATGTATTGTAACTTTCCGTTACATCTTGACTGTTTTTGGTATTAGGCAGCAAACCATTTGCATATGTTGTATTGGCTGGAAAAGGTTTTGTTTGCGCATTTATAAATGCAGCAGAACACAAAGTTAGCAATAGTAGTATTTTTTTCATTTATAACGATTTGGAATAGTAAAAGTAAGATTTTATTCATAAATATTTAACTATTGTTTTATTAAAAAATTATTTTTTTGAATCCTGAATTAAAATAGAAGCCATTTTATAAATTGTATAGGTATTTTAGAAAAGCAATTTATATTTTGTAAATATAAAGTTACAAAACATAAAAACTACGTATTTTTACTTAAAATTAAAAAAATTACGAATATCTAAATAAAACTATATCTAAGTATTTAAAGCAGTATTTGGAGTTCATTTTTTGGATTCATTTCTAAAAAATACTTAAAAAAACGCTTTTTTTTTGAACTGATTTGTGGTTTTAGACATTTTACAAAACTATTTTTATTGCAAAAAACCTATATATTTACTTAAAAAATAGGTAGTTAATGAAGAGTTTGTTTTGAATTTGGTTATTTGATTCGGATTTTTTAAGGAATAAAATGTAGTAGAAATTTCTGATGTGAAGAAAATACGTAGTTACAAATGAAAGAAAATCAAGCTATTTGCAGTAGTTGTCTTAATGAAAATTGTTTCATCAAAAAACATCTTCATTTGCCAAGTATGCAAAAATTTATAGAGAAGAAACACAGCTTTACTTGTAAAAAGGGACAGCAATTTATTATTGAAGGAGCACCAATTCAAGGACTTTATTTTGTTTATAAAGGTAAAGTTAAAACTGTAAAGACAGGTATTAACGGTCGTGAACAGATTGTAAGATTGACGACAAATGGAGATACAGTTGGGTTTAGAGGATTTGGTACAACCAAAAGATATTTGATAGGTGCTTATGCCTTAGAGGACACCATTTTATGCAATTATGGTAATGATGTGATGTTAGAAATTCTTCAAACTGTTCCAGAATTTACTTTTGATATGATGCTTTTTTACGCAGAAGAATTAAATAAAAGTGAGAACAACATCCGTAAAATTGCACAAATGAATGTAAGAGAAAGAATCATCGATACCTTATTATACATTCACCGAAAGTTTGGGCAAACCAACGAACTTATTAATTTGGATTTGTCCCGAAAAGAAATTGCCGACTTCGCTGGAACTACAGAGGAACAAGTTACTCGAGTGATTTCGAGTTTGAAAAGAGATGCTATGATTAAAACTGTTGGGAAAAAAATTGGACTTCAGCAAATCAATAAAATGAAAAATGAGATTTTAGAACACAAGTACATCTAAGTAGTATATATAATATTTAGAATACCAATTAGCCCTTTAGGGGCTTTTTTTATGGAAATGAATTACAATTAATCTATTTTTTTTCAATAGAGAATTAAAAGATAAGTAGTTTATTTAGAAAACTAAGTATCTGTTTTGTTCAGTAAACATAGGGTTTTATTTTAATTCCTTGCGAAAACGCAATTAATTATTTGATATTTTACTCTGTTTTTCTGCGTTAAAAACTTGTTTTAGGCTGTTAAAAGTAAATACGTAAGTATAAATACGTATATATATTTGCTTCATACTAATTAAAACAAATAACCATGCGAAATAATACAAACAGAATTAAAAAAGTAAATAAAGAAAAAGCAATACAGAATTCAAAGTCTATTGTTTTGGGATTAGCCTTTAGTTTATTAGGTTATTCTTCTGCCAAAGCACAGTTAACGGCTTCAGGACAATTTAGACCCAGAACAGAATTCAGAGATGGTTATAGCACTTTACAAGCCAAAGATGCCAAGACAGCTGCTTTTACATCTCAAAGAACAAGATTAAATGTTGGGTATTCAGGATATCGATACAAATTTTTTGTAGCTGTGCAAGATGTTCGAGTTTGGGGACAAGACGCTTCTACAATTAACAAAAATACTACAGCCGAAAACAACGGGGTGCAATTGCATGAGGCTTGGGGCGAAATCATGTTGGTAGATACCACCAGTGCCATTCAAAATTTATCTTTAAAAGCGGGACGCCAAGAGATTTCTTATGATGACCAAAAGGTTTTAGGCGGACTAGATTGGTTGCAACAAGCACGTTACCATGATGCTGTTGTTTTGAAATTTGCCCACAAAGGATGGACAGCCGATTTTGGTGCGGCATTCAATCAAAACAAAGAATTATTAGCTGGAACAATTTATAATGGTGTTCCTGCTACAACGGCTGGTTATACAGCTGGAACCAATGGTATAGGAACCAATTACAAATCGATGGAGTATTTATATGTAGCTAAGAAATTTTTCTTTGGTGATGTTTCCTATTTGTTCTTTAGTGATAATTTTAACCAATACACCAATGTTACCGAAGGAACGCCGCCAGTAACAACCAAAGTAAACGAACAAGGAATTTGGACTCGAAATACTACTGGATTTTACTATAACGTAAATGCAACTCGTAAATTAAAATTCGAAGGAAGTTTTTACTACCAATTCGGGCATGATAAAAACGGTCGTAGCTTAAATAGTACCCTGGCCTCTATTACATCAACTTTGCAATTAGGCAGAAAATTATTTATAGGTCCTGGTGTTGACTATTTATCGGGAACCGATGGGACAAAAGCAGTTACAGCAACCTCTACCAGCAATCAATTTGATCCTTTATACGGTACGCCACACAAATTTTGGGGATACATGGATTATTTCTACGCTTCAAGTGGATTTGGCGCACAAGGTTTGTTAAACTACTTTATGAAAGCCAAGTATAACCTAAAAGACAATCTAACGCTTTTTGCTGATTTGCACGGATTTCAATCTGCCAATACTTTATCCAACGGAGCTGGAGGAGAACAAACCAGTTATTTAGGAACCGAACTGGATCTAAAAGTATCCTATAACTTAACCAAAATGATCAATATCGAAGGAGGTTATTCTTTCATGAAAGCTACCAATTCAATGGCTTCGGCTCAAGTAAAAAATGTTGCCAATGCTAATCTATCTCCTCAATGGGCATACGTGATGGTAAACATTAAACCTAATTTCTTAAACAAAAAATAATTGACGAACCCTCTTAAAACGATAAAAATGATACAGACTAAAAAATATCCAAATACACTTTTAAGCTATTTAGCACTTGCAGTATGTGTGGTTTTGTTCTCTTCTTTCAAAACCAATCCAAATCCCCCAATCGCTGCCGAACCAGTTAAACTAGGGTTTATTCCACTAACCGATTGTTCTCCAATTGTTATGGCCAAAGAACTAGGGCTATTCAAAAAATATGGTGTTGAGGTAGTAGTTACCAAAGAAACCTCTTGGGCAAATGTACGTGACAAAATCTTGACAGGAGAGCTAGACGGTGCCCACTGTTTGTACAGTATGCCATTTTCGGTTTACACAGGAGTTGGCGGAAAAGCAGGATCTGAAATGAAAATTGCTATGATGCTTAACGTAAACGGACAAGCGATTTCCTTATCTAATGATTTTTGCGGAAAAGTAGCTTTCAAACAAATGAATAAAGTAGCTCCTATTGTTGCGGCCAAATTAAAAGCCGAAAAAGAAGTAACCTTTGCTATGACTTTTCCAGGAGGAACACATGATTTATGGTTACGAAACTGGATGTCATTGGCAGGACTTAATCAAAAAGCCGTAAAAATTATTACCATTCCACCACCACAAATGGTAGCTAATATGAAAGTGGGTAATATGGACGGATTTTGCGTAGGCGAACCTTGGGGTGGAGTAGCCGTAAAACAAGGTATTGGTTTTACACAAATCGCTTCGCAAGACATCTGGAAAGACCACCCAGAAAAAGCATTGGTTGTCAACAAAGACTTTAGTGCAAAACGTCGTGAAGATCTTAAAAAAGTAATGAAAGCCGTTATGGAAGCCTGTATCTGGCTTGACAATCCAGCCAATCGCAAAAAAGCCGCAACCATCATCGGTAAAGCACCTTATGTAAACGCACCAGCCGATGTTATCGAAGGAAGATTAATGGGAGATTATAACCTAGGTTGCAATCAAGGTACCGAGGTTTACAGCAATAATTATATGTTGTTTCACAAAGGCGGAACCGTAAATTACCCTCGTAAATCACACGCAATTTGGGCTATGGCACAGTTTGTACGTTTCGGATATTTGAAAGAAGAGCCTAATTATAAAGCCATTGCCGATAAGCTAATCATGCAAGATCTATACGAAGAAGTAGCCAAAAGCATGAAGGTAAAAATTCCAACAGACGACATGAAACCGTTTTCACTTACCATGGACAAAACCGTTTTCAACCCAACCAATCCATCAGCTTATTTAAAAGTAGTAAAACATTAAAAAGTATTTGGGCGTGACCCTGTCTAGTAAAGGGGCTTATCAATAGCAACTTTTATACAGCCCCTTTACTAGCCACGGTCGGGCTATACGCGCTACTTCGGTAGCCTGCTGCTATCCCTCACGCGCTCTCAGAACTTAAAAACAAAAAATAATTTTAAAATCTATAATTATGTCAAGTTCAAACACAGTAACAATCGAAACAGAATTAGCCCCAAATAGTAGTTCTCTTTCCAATACTTTTGGAGGAGTAATCAAGAAAAAAAGACTCAAAAAAGCAACACGCTTTTTGGTAGAAAAAGCAAAATCTATTGGGTTTGCAACTATCGGACTAGCCGTTTTTTGTGGATTTTGGAGCCTGTTAAGCCAATATACCAAAGAGGCTCTACCAGGACCATTGGCGACATGGACAGTTTTGAAAGAAATGCTAAGCGACCCATTTTATGATTATGGCCCCAATGATAAAGGAATTGGTTTGCAATTATTTGTATCAATCAAAACTGTTTTAACAGGATTTGTGTTAGGTTCATTGGTGGCCATCCCTTTTGGAATATTAATCGGAGCAAGTTCTTTTTTCAAAAAGATATTTTATCCAATAGTACAATTCCTAAAACCAGTTTCGCCATTGGCATGGTTTCCAATTGGGTTGGTAGTCTTTAAGGATACCGGAATTGCAACCATTTTTATTGTGTTTATAACTTCGTTATGGTCCACCTTAATCAATACTTCGTTTGGGGTAGGAACTATTCCGCAAGATCATAAAAACGTTGCCAAAGCTTTTGGATTTTCAAAATGGCGTTATTTATCTAAAATTGTTTTTCCTTACACATTACCTCATATCATAACGGGTTTACGATTGAGTATCAGCGTAGCTTGGTTGGTAATTGTAGCTGGCGAAATGCTATCGGGCGGTGCAGGAATCGGATTTTTTGTATGGGATAGTTGGAATGCCCTGAGTTTAGAAAAAGTAATTTCGGCCATCATTATCATTGGGTTTGTGGGAATTATTTTTGATGGATTTTTTACAATGATTGAGAAAAAAGTGTCTTATAAAGGATAGAATTTTTTAAAAATCAGAATGTTGAATTTTAGCCCCGATAGAAGCGGAAATCCTTTTTATTTTTTCTTTAAAAATAAAAAGATTGTAGCGGATAGCGGGAGAACATTTTCTGAAAACAACAAATGTTCTGCTCCAAAAAAAATTAGAAACATAGCATCTTAAAAACTTTAAAACTTGAAAAAATGAGTTATTTAGAAATAAAAAATTTAGAGATTTCTTTCCCAACTCCAAAAGGGAAATATACAGCAGTACGAGATATTAATTTATCTATAAAAAAAGGAGAAATTATATCGATAATAGGGCATTCGGGTTGCGGAAAATCGACTATTTTGAATGCAATAGGGGGGATGCTAACCCCAACAAGCGGATCAGTAGAATTAGACAATAAAAACATCAAAGGTCCTGGACCGGATCGTGGAATTGTTTTTCAAAATTATTCGCTATTGCCTTGGTTAACCGTTGAGCAAAATATATTTCAAGCGGTAGATTCGGTAATGAATTGCTCTAAAGAAGAAAAACTGATGATCGTGGCTCAAAACCTAAAAATGGTGAATTTATTGCAACACAAAGATAAATTACCCGGACAACTCTCTGGTGGAATGAAACAAAGAGTGGCTATTGCAAGGGCTTTTGCCATCAATCCAGGTGTTTTGTTGATGGATGAACCTTTTGGGGCATTAGATGCATTGACCAAAGGGTCTATGCAACTCGAAGTGTTGAAATTATGGAACTTGAACAACCGTGAGAAAACCATCATAATGATTACCCACGATATCGAAGAAGCACTTTTTTTATCGGACAGAATTGTGGTTTTGCACAACGGTCCTGCATCTACCATTCGTGAAATTGTTGAGGTAGATTTGCCAAGGCCTCGCAACAAAATTGAAATTGTAAAAACACCAGAATATATCCAGCTTAGAGATCATTTGTTGCATTTGCTAACCGATCATTTCTCTATAGAAGATATGGGAGTTGCTTATAGAAATTAATATATTTTGTCCCCTCAAAAAAAAGGTCTTCGCGGATGAACGCGAAGACCTTTTTTGATATAAAAAATTCCAAACTTCTTTAAAAATAAAGATGCTTGGAATTTTGTATAAGATTTTCTGTAGAAAAACTATTCTTTAGTCTCTTCTTTTTTATCAGCTGGCTGATCGTCTTTGGCAGCGTTTTTAAATTCTTTGATACCGCTTCCTAAACCTTTCATTAATTCTGGAATTTTTTTACCTCCAAAAAGTAATAAAACAACTGCAATTATAACAAGGATTTCTGGTAAACCTAATCTTCCCATGATTGAATATTTAATGCCTTAGCAAATTTGTAATAGAATCTAAGGTGCAAATGTATATAGAATAACTGTATAAGCATTCATTTTGACCGATTTATTTGTTTGTGGTAGCGTTAAATATTTTATAAAATTCCAAAGATTCTAACTGTTACAGTTCTTAAAGACTAGTGTTGACAGCACTTTTTTAATCATTATATTTGTGAAATAAATGAACCTCATGTCTGCAAATCGATCAAATAAGAAACAGTTTTGGAATAGATTATTAATCAAAAACCGATTGGTAATTTTGAATGAAGATACTTTTGAAGAAATTTTTTCTTTTAAATTGAATATTATGAGTGTTTTTGTGAGTTTGACTTTAGGAGCTATTTTGGTCATTTCGTTTACCACTATTTTGATTGCATTTACTCCTTTGCGTGAATTTATTCCGGGTTACTCATCTTCTCAGCTAAAAAAAGACGCTACTATTTTAGCCTTAAAATCCGATTCGCTTTCGAAAGCATTAAAGAAAAACGAAATCTATATTCAATCGATCCAAAAAGTATTGAATGGCGAATTAGAATATGCCAAATTTAATAAAGACTCCATTCTTTCCAGCCCCGATGAGATTCCTGAACAAGTTGATTTGACCGCTTCTAAAAATGAAATGGAATTGAGAGCAAAAATCGAACAGGAAGAAAAAGAGGCATCAAATTCTCAAAATACAACTTCTAAAAAGAAAACAAAATAATAATCGAATTCGACAAATAAAATTAGCGGCATAGATTTATGTAAATTTGTAACATTCGTATTAACTTTTTAAAAATTAAGCCCAAAATAATGTCATTAAAATCAGTTGCTGCAAAACTATTTGCAAAAAGAATATATAAAAAGACACAAGCCTGGGTTACTACTCCTATTGAAACTCAAAAAGCAGTATTTTTAGATTTGATTAAAACCGCCAAAGAAACTCAATTTGGGAAAGATCATCATTTTAATCAAATCAAAACTTACGACGATTTTACTAAATATGTTCCTATTCGGGATTATGAAGCATTGAAACCTTATGTTGATAAGGTTGTAAAAGGGGAAGAAAACGTACTTTGGAAAGGAAAACCCTTGTATTTTGCCAAAACTTCGGGAACCACTTCGGGAGCCAAATATATTCCGCTTACCAAAGAGTCAATGCCTTATCATATAGAAGCAGCACGCAACGCTATTTTAAGCTACATACACGAAACTCAAAAAGCCAATTTTGTAAACGGGAAAATGATTTTCTTGCAAGGAAGCCCTATTCTGGATGAGAAAAACGGAATAAAATTGGGTAGATTGTCTGGAATTGTAGCTCATTTTGTTCCGAGATATTTGCAAAAAAACCGATTACCATCGTGGAAAACCAATTGTATCGAGGATTGGGAAACCAAAGTAAATGCTATTGTCGAAGAAACTTTTTACGAGGACATGACCGTTATTTCGGGAATTCCGTCCTGGGTACAAATGTATTTTGAAAAATTGCAGCAAAAAGGAAGAAAACCTGTTGGTGATATCTTTAAAAACTTCAATTTATTTATTTACGGAGGTGTCAATTATGAACCTTATCGAGCCAAATTTGAAAATTTAATTGGAAGAAAAGTTGACAGTATCGAATTATTTCCTGCTTCCGAAGGTTTTTTTGCCTATCAGGATTCTCAAAAAGAAAAAGGAATGTTGTTGCTTTTAAACTCGGGTATTTTTTATGAATTTATCAAAGCCGATGAATTTTATACTCAAAATCCTAAACGATATACCATTGGCGAAGTAGCATTGGGTATAAATTATGTTTTGATCATTTCGACCAATGCAGGTCTTTGGGGCTATAATATTGGGGATACGATTCAGTTTACTTCATTAAAGCCATATCGTATCATTGTTTCTGGAAGAATCAAACATTATATTTCGGCTTTTGGAGAACATGTCATTGGTAAAGAAGTCGAATATGCTTTGCAAGAAGCTATGCAAGGAACATCAATTCGAGTAAACGAATTTACGGTGGCGCCACAAATCACACCACAAGAAGGATTGCCTTATCATGAGTGGTTCATAGAGTTTGAAAACGAACCAGAAGACTTTAGCCTATTTGTAGAAACTCTAGACAATGCTATGCGCAAACAAAACATTTATTATGACGATTTGATTGTGGGGCATGTATTAAGAAAATTAGTTGTGACCAAAGTGGTCAAAAACGGTTTTCAGGAGTATATGAAATCTATCGGGAAATTAGGCGGACAAAATAAAGTGCCAAGATTGTCTAATGATCGAAAAATAGCATCGGTCTTGAGTCAAGAACAAAATCCTTAGAGTTGAAGGTATGAGAAATGTTAAAAAGTAGTCAATATGAAAATTCAACTACCTTTATTTTATTTATTTCTCTTTTTAATTTTGTTTGGTTGTAGAACAAAATACCATTATCCATTATCTCAATTTAAATTGAATGGGAAAATTAAAAATAATTACATTCAAGAAAGAAAGCCAGAATACGGAGATGGGAATCGGGATGGTTGTATAATATTGTCTGAAATTTCACTAAATTTAAATATATCCAATGATTCTATTATTGGTAAAGTTTTAGATACCAAAAGCGGTGAAGGATTGATTAGCGCATCCGTTTATCTTCAATTTGAAAATAATGAAGAAACTTCAATTATCACAAATCAAAATGGGGATTTCTCGGCCAAGACTTCTAAGAAGTTATTATCAATAAAAATTCAATATCTTGGATTTAGACAAATATATGTAAAGTTATAAATATTTGTAAAAATCGATTAAGAGAGAAAGAATTATGTGCAGAATACGTATTTATCTTTCGTAATAAATTTTATCTTAGCCTAAAGAATTTTTACGGAGTTTGTAAAATTACCAAAGGTTGTACAGAAATAATAAATGCTAATTATTTGAAATAGCATAAATAAATTAGAAAATGAAAGACGCTAAAAATACATCCAGATCTAGAGCACATGAATCATCGGCGGCCATTGAGAAAATGTACATCACAATGCGCCATCTTTTTAATAGAGGTTTTTATAAACCAATGGGAATTTCGGGAGATACTTTAAGAGAAGCTTTATTGTCTTTACGACCTGAGATTTATGGAAATATTGCCGAAGAAAAAGTAGAACTCAACGGTCTTTTATATGTTATAGAACGTCTCCCGATAGGAATTGAGGAATGCCGTTTTATCAATTTGACATCGACAGAAGGCTATTCTAAATCACATTTTCAAGCTATAGTTCCGCCCAAAAGACGTCGTAATTGCTACCGAATAGATGAGGAGCAAATGAATGTTGAAATTACCAGAGGACGATCTGATATTTACGATATTTTGACTCACTTGACTTTTATTTTCATAGAATCTCATAAAATTAAAAACAGAGTTTTATTAGATGATGGAGGTGAAGTTTCTCGCGATTGGATTAAACTGGAAATGGCGGTATTGCAAAGCAAGAAATTGAATTTGGTAGAAAAAGAAAAAGCCATTTCGCATACAGCCAATATTTTGGCAAGAACCTTCGATGAAGTTTTAGATATATATGATGCCTTTAGTACAGAGACGGCTCCAGATCGTTTTTTACACGTTATTTATTGGTTAGGAAAACTCGCTATAGAGGAAGACGTAGAGAACAACAAAAGAACCATTTCTTTCAGTCCTGTTTTGAGAGAGCGTTTAGGACACCATATTCATGGAGAAATTTGGGCCAATAATATCAAAGAAGTTTTGAAATCTAAGAATTTATTGGATCGACCTATTCATGTGATTAGTGCCAATATGCATTCGGTAATGAATTCTATTTTTGCTACACCTCTTTTAAAATTAAAATTCAAAGACAAATCGGATTTTGTTATTTACGAAGAGTTAAGTAAGTCTGGTGCAAATGAGGTTCGCAACCAAGTAGAAGCATTGGCACTGAAACAAGGAATGATTTTTTTACCCGATACGTCGGGAACCAACATAGACGTTCAAATTTTTGATACCGCCAGTATTGATTGGACTAAAACAGCTTTTCCTAAAGCCAATTTTAGTGACAAAAGCCCAGTACTTATTGTCATGGATTATGCCTTTGGTGAGCAAGCCTACGAAACCATAGACGAATTATTAAGGCCTTACAAAAAAGACACTCTTTTGCAGGTAGAATCGGTTTCTATTATGGGAAAAGCTGGAATTCTAGAAGGAGGCAAAGGCGATATTATGATTCCAAATGCCCACATCAACGAAGGAACAGCCGATAATTATTTCTTCGAAAACGAATTAACTCCCGAAATGTTCGAAGGCAATGATATTGCGGTTTATGCAGGACCAATGGTTACGGTATTGGGAACATCGTTGCAAAATAAAGATTTGCTAAAATTCTTTCACGAATCGACTTGGGCAGTTATTGGGCTCGAAATGGAAGGTTCATATTATCAAAAAGCAATTCAAGCAGCATCCAAAATCAGAAAAAGTGTTCCGCACGATATAAAAGTTCGTTACGCCTATTACGCTTCAGATAATCCTTTGGAAACAGGAAGTACATTGGCTTCTGGAGGTTTGGGAACTACTGGGGTAAAACCTACTTATCTCATTACCATTAAGATTTTGGAACAAATTTTTAATATAAAATAATAACGACTACATGGGTGCGTCTAAAGAAAATAAAACTGAGAATCCTGAAATTGATTTGCTGACTGTTTTTAGTAAAATTGGGGAAGGATTTGAATGGATCAATACGTTGTTGTTTAAATCGATTCGTTTTTTTGTCAAAAACATAGTAATAGTACTGGTATTAGCAGGACTAGGGATAGCAGCAGGTTATTTTTTGGATAAAGCCAATCCACGTTTTGAACAAAAGGTATTGGTGGCTCCTAATTTTAAATCAACAGATTATTTATATTCCAAAATTGATTATCTGACTTCTAGAATAGCTCTAAAAGATAGTGTGTTTTTTAAATCAATTGGAATTCAAAAACCGCTTGGTGTACTTTCTATAACAGTTGAACCGATTGTTGATATTTATAATTTGATGAATCGTGAAGATCGAAATTTCGAATTACTAGAGTTGATGGCACAAAACGGTGATATCAAATCGATTTTAAAAGAAACCACTACCAGCAAAAATTATGCGCTTCATCTCATAACCATAAAGACCAATAATGTGGTTACGGCTCAAAATTGTATCGATCCAATTTTAAACTATTTGAATTCAAGCGAGTATTATGAAGCACTCAAGAAAATTAATTCGACGAATATTCAAAATGAAATAAAAATAAAAGAAGCTACAATTGTTCAGATCGATGCCATTTTAAGTCAATATTCGGCTAGCAATGGCAACCAATTTAAAAATGAAAAATTGGTTTACTACAACGAAAACCTCAATTTGGGCGGAATTATAAAAATAAAAGATTCATTGTCTAATTTAATCGGACATTTAAAAATTGAACAGTACAACGCCAATAAGACTATTAAAGAAAAAGGAATGGTCTTAAATCTAAAAAACAATAAAACGATCAAAGCTAAGTTGATTTTTATTTTGCCGTTTCTTTTCATAGGGCTTTTTGTTTTCTGGAGTCTGTTTAGGGCTTTTTATAAAAAACAAGCGTTGAAAGCGAGTGCAAATGTAGAATAGTAGTATAATTTCATTGCCAAGTATTGAAATAGATTATGGTCTAGAACAATAAATATGTTAGAAAAAATCAGAAATCAACTATTTCAATTCAGTAGAAGCCCTTTTCTGCAACAAAGTTTTTTTACCTTATTTTTTAGATTTTTCGGAGTGATATTGTTGTTTGGGTTTACCTTATTTTTGACCAAAAACTATTCTCCAAAAATTATCGGTCAGTACGATTTTGTGCGTTCCTTTATTTTGGCAATCGGTAGTATTTGCCTGTTGGGTTTTGATCATTCTATTTTATATTTCAAAGGTTGGTTGGCTAGCCAAAATGCGATCGAAAAGCTAAAAAACATTTATGTCAAAATGGTTGTGATGCTTTTTATAACTTCGATGATGGCTTTGTTAATCATTTTATTGATTGACGAAAAAACAATCAACGACTATTTTTCGGATCAAGAAGTATATTCGATGATTTTTAAAGCGACCGGGGTTTTGTTTTTCTACAGTATCTCTACTTTAAATACCGAAGTTTTTAGAGCCTTAGATCGGTTGTTTGTAGCCGAACTGTTTAGAAATGTACTTAAGTTTACACCACTTATTGTTGGAGCAATAGTGTTGTTTTATTGCGGAAAAGAAAAGTATTTGGTAGATGTTTTTTTGATTGGATTTGTCCTATTATCACTGATAAGTACTCTTTTGGTATTTAAATATTTTAGCAATATAACCCAAAATACAGTTGCAGAAAATGTTTCGCATAAAGAATTATTTTTAAAATCATACCCAATTGCCATCAGTGGTATGGCCATGTTTTTATTACTGTGTTTTGATGTTATGTTTTTAAAAAAATACCGAAATGACGAAACAGTTGCATTTTATTCTATCGGGGTTAAATTGATGACCATTGTTTCGGTAATTGTTCTCACGATAAACGTAACAGTTTCGGCCAAAATTGCGGAGTTTTTTACAAGTAATAAAAAAGAAGAGCTTAAAAAAGTAGTTAGAAACAGTGCTCGATTAATTTTTGGAATCACATTACCAGCAATAGTAATTCTGTGTGTTTTTTCGGAATATGTTTTATCCTTTTTTGGAAGCCAATATGTTGTTGCCAAAGATGCTTTTTTGATTTTAATTATTGGCCAAGGAATTTGTTCGGCATTTGGTTCGGCACCCGTTTATTTAAACATGACAGGGAGACAACATATTTTTCAAATCATACTGATAGCAGCAGTTATAATCAATTTTGCTTTAAATAGAATTTTAATCCCAAGTTACGGAATGATAGGTGCGGCCCTAGCATTTGTGGTAAGTACCTTTTTTTGGAATGGTTTTTCGGCAATTGTGATTTACACCAAGGACAAAGTGAATGTTTTTCTGCATTAATTTTCTCTAACAATCTAAAAAGCTCAGTTAACTAATGCATAGATTTATAAAAAGAAATACGGCATTTTTTATTCTATTATTTGTTATCAATTTATTGGTATCAGTAGTAGCTTTTTATATTTTGCCCAAAAAATTCTTTTACGACGCAACGATTATTGCACTCGATAAAGGCAACGAAATTGGTTTTATAGGGAGTTATCCGCTTACGATTTTGTTCTACAAAATTACAGGTTTGCGGTATTTGCCTTATCCTATAATTGCTTTAATTCAATTTCCAATTTTGATGTTTGTGTTATATAAGATTGGTGTTCCCAATCAGTTTGAAAAACTCAATGTCAAAAACGGAATCATTTATTTGGGAATACTCATGATGGCTATTTTTATGTCGATGCCCTCTAAAGAGTTTATTACCTTTCTATTTATTTCGAGTATCGTTTTTTTGTTTATCAATGAGAAAGAATTTTCAAAATGGATGGTAATCAAAGCACTTTTGTTACTGTCGATATTTGGTGTTTTTTACCGCCCATATTTTCTATTGATTGCTATTATTGCGTTGGTAATGTATGGGGCTATTTTGATAAATTTCAAGAACAAAACTTTTGCGGCTATTTTTTATGGAATATTAGTAGCCGTATTTTTGTCATTGAGTTACGGGCTTGTAACGGGTGAATATTTTTCGGAAATTAGTAGAGAAGTAGTCAATAGCGGACGAATAGGCTCGGTCGATGCCAATTCGAGCATAATTTCTCCTATAAAACCGGATACTTGGTATGGGGAAACGGTTGGGATATTATATGGTTTTTTCTCGGTAAATATTCCTGTCAACGGATTTAAGCATATTTTTTCGCCTCAAATTTTAGTTTTTGTTATTTGGCAATTGATGTTGTTTTACATCCTGTTGGTACGTTTTTCAAAATGTATTGCAGCTCGGGATGAACATAAAAAAGAACTTTGGATTCTACTTATTTTATTTGGATTTTTTATTGTTCAAGGTGTTTTCGAACCCGATTTAGGCTCGGCAGTTCGGCATAAAATTGGCGTTTTTCCTTTAATTTATTATACTCTATACTATGAGCATTTCAGAAAAAAACTTCAATAAAACGATTACCGTTTTTTTGACAATCTTGGCTGTTTGTATGATTTTTAGAAAGCCTTGTTCAGTATTGATTTTCGGATTTGCAGTTTTTAATTTGTTTTTTCTTAAAAAAATCCAGTTCTCTAAAAACGCATTGGTTGTAATGGCATTGATTTCTTTACCATTACTTTTGGAAATCCTAATGTTCTGGAACAATGACTCGTTTGCAAAAGGACTAAAATCGGTGGAAAAGTACAGTTCGCTTTTGGTTTTTTCTTTGTTTATTTTAGGGAATTATCAGCGTATTAAATTCCTAAAAATTCTGAGATATTATTCTATTCTCACTACTGCTGTTGTGTTTTTCTTCTTTTTTAGATTTATCATCTGTTATCCTGATTTGATAGCAAAATACAGCGACGGAAATGATTTATGGGAAATGGGTTATGCGTTTTCTAATAGTATCGGAATACATGCACCAGCACTCAACATGCATTTGGCATTTGTATCGATAGCGAACCTTTTTTTTGTTTTGAAAGATTTTAGAAGAAATGGGAAAGTGTTGCAAAAAATAAATAGTATAATCGTTTTTGTTTTGTCCTTTTTTTTGGTGCTATTTGTCAATACCCGAATGGCCTTATTCAATGCATTGGTAGGTTTTGTTTTGGTTTTTCTGGCTGAGGTCTTGAAAACAACAAACGCCAGAAAAATAATGGGAACTTTTGCTGTTTTGTTATTGATATTGGGAGGAGTGCTTTTTGCTTTTGTTCAAAACAATCCCTATATGAAGGAGAAGTACTCAACAGTAACTTTTGCTTATATGGATAAAGTTGGGAAACTGGATGAGATTGAAAATCCAGAATCCAAAGTCTTTAATGCTTTGGTAACTCGTGTATCTATTTGGAAATCGGCTTGGGAATTATCGGTGAAAAACCTTCCTTTTGGAGTGGGAGCTTCAGATGGAAAACTAGAATTAATTAAATATTATAAACAAACGAATCAGCAATTTTTGGCAAAATATGAATTTCCAACGCACAATCAGTTTCTGGATTATTTACTCAAATTTGGAATACTAGGCCCCATTGTTGTTTTATTTTACATTGGAACAATAGCCTATTTAGGGATCAAATTGAAAGATGCTATTGTTCTTTCGTTCTTTTTTCTATTTTTTACCTCCAACCTTACTGATGATTTTTTGTTGCGTTTTGATGGTATTGCCTTTAGCGGATTTTGGATGGCCATCTTTGGGAGCTATTGGTTGCAAAAGAAAACTATTGTCGATACAGATCTGAAAGCGTTTTAAAATTTTTGTGAACATCAAATAAATCATTGCATCTGGCTAGAGCATTTTTACCAAATTCAGTTCTGATTTTTTCGTCTTTTAATAATTCAAAATAAGGATCCAGTTCTTCAATATCTTCAAAAAGGAATCCAGTTATATTGTGTAAAACAGCATCTTTATTGCCAATAATATTGGTAGCGATTACAGGTTTTTGCATGGCCATGGCTTCTAGAACAGCAATAGGCAATCCTTCCCAAACCGACGTTTGGAGATAAATATCAATGTTGTTGAGCTCATGTAAGGCCATTTTTCGCTCAAAAAGCCAACCAGTGATTCGAATATTTGGGGCAGTTATGGCTGATATTAATTCGCCATTGCCAATCCATACAAAATTGTAATCTGGAAACCGAAGCGCAATTTGGTTGAATAGAATGGGATTTCTTGCCGCAGTAATTCTAGCCATAATCCCTATAGTTAATTTGTCATTTTTATTACTCGAAAAGGATTCTCGAACCGTTTCGCTGTCAATACCGTTTCGAACCAAGGTAGATTTTCCTATTTTTTGAGCAATTTCTAATTCGGTATCACCACAAGCAATGGTGGTTCCTCCAAATAGTTTTTGAAAGCTTTTTTCAATAAACCAATAAAGTTTACGAGCCGTTTTTGAGGCATCTTTTCTTAAAAAAGAATAACCATGAGGGGTATAAAACAGTTTTTTTTGGCTGAATAAAAAAAAGTAGGCAACACGACCCAAAACACCCGCTTTTGATGAATGTAGATGAATTACATCGGGGTTGAGTCGTTTTAATTCCTTAGTAAGCTTGATAACTGATTTAAAATCTTGATACGGAGATAATTCACGAACCATTTTGATTTCGATTAAATTGACTCCGCTAGAGAATTCGGATTTTATTTTATGAGGATCAATTTCTTTTCGGTTTCCGCTATAAATAATGGTTGTAGAGATTTCTTTTCTTACTTCTTCTTCTCCAAAATAATTGGACAAATCTTTAAAATAAGTATAAACACCTCCACCAAGGGCTTCAATTACATGGACAACTTTCAAATTTAGTATATTTTAATAGGGCAAAAATAGGTTAAAGTCTAAGATATCACTATTTTTTAGACAAATGTTCGTTGGTAAACTAAAAGTTATTTCAGATGACAAAAAATCCAACCGATTGCGTTACAAAAAACCCAAGATTTGATACTTATTCATTTCGTCATAAAATTGAAAGGTAAAATATTTTAGTACATTTGCTCCTACTACAATTGTTAAGTTAAGTAGAATAAATCAATTTATGAAAAGAGTACTTATTACTGGAGCAGCAGGTTTTTTGGGATCTCATTTGTGCGATCGTTTTATCAAAGAAGGTTATTATGTAATAGGTATGGATAATCTTATTACGGGCGATTTAAAGAACATCGAACATTTATTCAAATTAGAAAATTTTGAATTTTACCATCACGATATTACTAAGTTTGTGCATGTACCAGGTAATTTAGATTATATACTTCATTTTGCATCACCAGCAAGTCCAATCGATTATTTGAAAATTCCAATTCAGACCTTAAAGGTGGGTTCTCTAGGAACACATAACTTATTAGGTTTGGCAAGAGTCAAAAAAGCAAGAATACTTATAGCGTCAACATCTGAGGTTTATGGTGACCCTTTGGTTCATCCGCAAACCGAGGAATATTATGGCAATGTAAATACTATTGGGCCTCGTGGAGTGTATGACGAGGCAAAACGTTTTCAAGAGTCTATCACGATGGCTTACCATACTTTTCATAAAGTAGAAACCCGAATTGTTCGTATTTTTAACACTTACGGCCCAAGAATGCGTTTGAATGATGGCCGAGTAATTCCAGCCTTTATAGGACAAGCCATTCGTGGCGAAGATTTAACCATTTTTGGAGATGGTTTGCAGACTCGTTCGTTTTGTTATGTTGACGATCAGGTAGAAGGAATTTTTAGATTATTGCATTCTGATTATGTTTATCCTGTAAATATTGGAAATCCAGACGAGATCACGATCAAAGATTTTGCCGAGGAAATTATAAAATTAACGGGGACAAAACAAAAAGTGGTGTACCATCCGCTACCTATAAACGATCCATTGCAGCGCCAACCTGATACTACCAAAGCCAAAGAACTATTAGGTTGGGAAGCCAAAGTAAGTAGATCCGAAGGAATGAAAATTACCTATGATTATTTTAAATCGTTGTCTAAAGAAGAATTATCTAAGGAAGAGCACAAAGATTTTTCTAAGTATATTTTTTAGTGAAGACAAAAACTGGAAGATATTCGGGGTACATAAGACCTTTTTCGCGTGTATTAGATTTGATTATTATCAATTTTTTTGCAGCGTATTTTTCGGGTATTCCTATTTTCCAGGATTATTATTCTCTTTTTATTAGTTGTATTTGGTTGCTAATTGCTACAAATTTGGGTTTCTATGAAGTCTATCGTTATACAAAAGTAATTAGTATTTTGAGTTGTACTTTGAAGCAAACCATAGCTTTTGCTATTTGTTGTTTGGCGTTAAATTACTTTTATCCAGATCGATATCAATTGGTTGATTTGTTTTTGTTTGTATCAACTGCAGGAATATGTGTTCTTGGATTCAAATTGTTTATTTATTTTTTCTTACGGAAATATAGAATTTTATTTGGAGGAAATTTTAGAATGGTTGTATTGGTAGGAAAAGAGAATAGCATACAACCATTGCAACATTTTTTTGAAGAAAATCCCGATTATGGATACAAACTGATTAAGACTTTCGATTTAAGTCATCAAAATGTAGATTCTTTGACAGGCATTTTTTCTTTTATTCTAACGCAAAAAATAGACGAGATTTATTGTGCTATGACGGATTTGAACAGCAAGCAAGTAGAAGAGTTTATTTTCTTTGCCGATAATAATTTGAAAACTCTCAAATTTATCCCCGATGAAAAGCAGTTACTTTCTTTAAATATAGCATTCGAATATTATGATTATATTCCTGTAATACCCCAACGAACAATTTCGTTAGATGAGGCTTCTCACAAAATAATCAAACGAGTTTTTGATATTTTTTTTTCATCGCTCATTATAGTGGGAATATTATCTTGGTTAACACCAATATTGGCGGTTATTATTCGGTTTGATTCGAAAGGCCCTTTGTTTTTTGTACAAAAACGAAACGGTTTGAATAACAAAGAATTTAATTGTTTTAAATTTAGGTCAATGGAAATCAATTCATTGGCCGATATAGAACAAGTTACCAAAAACGATACTAGAATTACAAAAGTTGGTAAATTTATCCGCAAAACCAGTATAGACGAATTACCGCAATTTTTTAATGTCTTGATGGGCGATATGTCCGTTGTTGGGCCAAGGCCTCACATGGTGAGCCACACCAATATGTATGCGGAGCGAATCGATAAATTTATGGTACGTCATTTTATAAAACCTGGAATCACAGGACTAGCTCAGACCAAAGGATTTCGAGGCGAAGTAGAATCAGACAAAGATATTATCAACAGGGTGCGGTATGATATTTTTTATATCGAAAAATGGTCTTTACTTTTAGATTTTAAAATTATTTTGAATACGATTTTTAATACCCTAAAAGGAGACAGCAAAGCCTATTAAAATGGAAAAACCTTTAGTATCTATAATAACACCATCGTTCAATTCTGAGAAATTTATCGAACAAACGATACAATCTGTTCAAAATCAAACCTATCAAAATTGGGAAATGATTATTGTGGATGATTGTTCTACGGATCAAACAGCAACGGTTGTTAATGTGATCTCAAGAGCCGATTCTCGAATTAAATTTTTTCCACTTAGCCAAAATATCGGCCCTGCCAAAGCCAGAAATATTGCAATTGAAAATGCAAAAGGAAAGTATATGACTTTTCTAGATGCAGATGATATTTGGTTTCCAGATTTTATAAAAAACAGTATCGATACCATAAAAAATACGGGTTATTCTTTTGTTTTTTCATCTTATAGACGTTCTAATGAGCATTTAGAATTCGTTTATTCTGATTTTATAGTTCCCGAAAAAGTTACTTATACCGATATTTTAAAAACCAACTCAATTAGTTGTCTAACGGCTTTTATCGACATTGAAACATTAGGAAAAAAAACAATGCCCGAAATTAGAAAGCGTCAAGATATGGGTTTGTGGTTAAAATACTTAAAAGAAATTCCGTTTGCATACGGGATTCAAGAGCCTAAAGCAATTTACCGTATTCGAAAGGGTTCTTTATCCAGAAATAAAAAAAATCTTTTAAAATACCAGTGGCAATTTTATCGTGAAGTAGAAGGGTTGAGTGTTTTTCAATCGGTTTATTATATGACACACTGGATGTATCGTGGATTTATGAAATATAATAATTAATTGGTATAAAATTATTTTGCTTTATTTTATTTATACCCAATTTTTGTTCTTGGTTTTTCATTTTCTTTTTTCTCTGATAATTCATCCAAATAGGAAAAAACCAACTCGATATTTTTATCATGGTTTTCCAATTTTTTCTGAATTTGAGCAATATCCAATTTCATTTCGGTAGTATCCAAAAGCATTTGTCTCACTTTGGCAAAAATACGCATGATTTGAATGTTAGTCTGAATGGCTTTGTCGCTTTTCAAGACACTTGATAACATTAGAACGCCGTGTTCAGTAAAAACAATGGGTAAATGACGCAAACCCATTTTGTCTGAATTGGAGGTCGCAAATTGCGACCTCCAATTTTCAAATTCTATTTTGGTAAGTTCAAACATAAAATCTTCTGGGAAACGAGAAATATTACGTTTAACCTGCTCTTTTAATCTTTTAGTTTCAATTCCATAAAGTAGTGCCAAATCTCTATCAAGCATCACTTTTTGGTTTCTAATAAAGTAAATTTTATTAGAAATTAATTCTTCGGAAAGTAATATTTTGTTTTCCATACATTTATTGTTTGATTTCTTAAAGGGCACAAATTATGATCTTTAAATAAAAAATAAATATACGATTTTATTTACATTATAAAAGAGAAGAAAATTGCTTCAGTTTTCCTCGATTGCTTCTTTCCAAAGAATTTTTTCGATTAAAAATGAAGTATAAATTAGGTTCTAAATATAAAGAAATAGCCTCTTTAATTTTTTGAATTTGAGCCAAATCCAATTCTTTTTCCGAAACATAATCAATTTCAAAAGAATCAATATGGGTTTGTTTGATGACAAATTCTTTTACATTTCCATCGTCTTCGATGATGCTTTTGGTAACATAATAAAAGGTTAATCCGGGAGATTTTTTGCCGCTGGGTAAGACTGCAATATCATTGGTACGACCAATTAATTTTTTGAGAATTGGTTTTTTAGGGGTGCTTTTTTCGTCCAGAATTCCAATGTCACCAAGGTCATATCTGATGAACGGATGCGCTTTGTTGTAAAGAGAAGTAATCACAATACGCCCCGAAGTTCCGTTTGGAACGGGTTGATTATTTTCGTCCAAAATCTCCACAAATAGTGTTTCCGAATTGACTTGCCATTCGCCTTTGGAGTTTTGAAAAGCAATCAAATCTAGTTCTGAAGCTCCGTATTCATTGACAATTGGAATTCCAAATTGTTTTTCTAAAAGGATTTTGTCTTCTTCAAAGAGCATTTCGGAGGTAACCATACAAACTTTTAAAGTAGGACAAATCTCTTTTAAAATAAGATTTTTTTGCTGTAAAAATTTGGCAAACAAAACAATTGTTGAGGTATAACCATTGATATAATCGAATTTCTTGGTTTTAAATGTCTCTAAAAATCTTTCTAAAACTACATTTGATAAATCGAAAATTGAAAACCGATAACGATGGCTCAAAATATCTTTGAGTCTCTCTTTTTTGTTACCAATAAAATCTAGAGGAATTCCATAAAACCGAGCTTGATAAGAAGTATTGAAATCTATTCCGTACCAACCAAAACGGTAAATAGTTGAAGCCCAAGTCAAAGCATGGCAAAATTTGTCTTTAGCAAAAATAAACGGATGTCCGCTTGAACCAGAAGTTTTGTTGAGGTAAACTGTTTTTTCGGTATAGCCCGAAGAAAGCCTTTGTTTCAGAGGCTTTTGAAGATTATGTTTGTTTAAAATGGGAAGATCGTTCCAATTCTTCAGAGATTCTATCTTTGCTAATTCCTTATAAAAACCATTATTGGCAAAATGAAAATTGACGATTTCTATTTTTTTCTGTTCAATAAAATCTTCGAAATTTTCTTCCCGAATGGCAATAA
This sequence comes from Flavobacterium adhaerens, assembly GCF_040045115.1. Taxonomy (NCBI): domain Bacteria; kingdom Pseudomonadati; phylum Bacteroidota; class Flavobacteriia; order Flavobacteriales; family Flavobacteriaceae; genus Flavobacterium; species Flavobacterium adhaerens. The sequence continues at coordinate 56,874 of NZ_JBDLZX010000013.1, forward strand.
TCTTTTGCAACTCAGCTTTGGCTTCCTTCATTGGGAAACCGTTAATTTGAAGCGTTAAATCAAATAGTTTGAACATGTGCAAAAGTAAATTTTGTCAAAAATACTATTTAGGTAACACTATCGAGGGGTAATCGTTAACTTTTTGAAATATAATTATTATTTCCGTTCAAAACGAATTATTTTTGCACCACAACTTTTTAAAACAAGACCATGAATATTTTACTATTAGGATCAGGAGGAAGAGAGCATGCCTTTGCATGGAAAATGATTCAAAGTCCACTTTGTGACACACTTTTTGTAGCACCAGGAAATGCAGGTACTGCGCAAATTGCAAAAAACGTTGACATCAGTGCTACCGATTTTGAGGCTATAAAAGCATTGGTTATCACAGAAAATATTGAAATGGTAGTGGTTGGACCCGAAGATCCGTTGGTAAAAGGGGTTTATGATTTTTTTAAAAATGATGCAGTATTAAAAAGTATTCCTGTAATTGGCCCTTCAAAAGTGGGTGCTACATTGGAAGGAAGTAAAGAATTTGCCAAAGAATTTTTGATGCGACACAGCATCCCAACTGCGGCTTATGATAGTTTTACAGCTGAAACAGTTGAAAATGGATGTGCATTCCTCGAAACGCTACAACCTCCTTATGTTTTAAAAGCTGATGGTTTAGCCGCTGGAAAAGGAGTTTTGATTATTCAGGATTTAGAAGAAGCTAAAACGGAATTGAGAAATATGTTGGTGAACCAAAAATTTGGTGCCGCAAGTTCAAAAGTGGTTATTGAGGAATTTTTAGATGGAATCGAGTTGAGCTGTTTTGTTTTGACCGATGGGAAAAGCTATAAAATTTTGCCAACAGCCAAAGATTACAAACGTATTGGCGAAGGCGATACAGGTTTGAACACAGGTGGAATGGGAGCGGTTTCTCCAGTTCCTTATGTAGATGCCGTTTTGATGGAAAAAATTGAAACCCGTATCGTAAAACCAACAATTGCTGGTTTCCAGAAAGACGGAATCGAATACAAAGGTTTTGTATTTATTGGTTTGATCAATGTAAAAAACGAGCCTTTGGTTATCGAATATAACGTGAGAATGGGTGATCCCGAAACAGAAGTTGTGGTACCACGATTAAAATCGGATTTGGTGGAGTTGTTTTTGGCAGTTGCCAATGAAAAACTAGGGGACTTTAACCTTGAAGTAGATCCAAGAAGTGCTACAACGGTTATGCTTGTTTCAGGAGGTTATCCTGAAGATTTTGAAAAAGGAAAAGTAATTACAGGATTAGAGAAAGTAGAAAATTCAATTGTTTTTCATGCGGGAACCAAGCTAGATAATGGGAATGTAGTTACAAACGGAGGTAGGGTAATGGCGATTACGTCTTACGGAAATAATTTTCAAGAAGCTTTAAATCAATCGTATCAAAATGTAGATAAAATTCAATTTGAAAAAATGAATTTCAGAAAAGATATTGGATTTGATTTAATCTAAAAGACATAAAAAAACACAAATGGAGTTTTTATTAATTCCATTTGTGTTTTCTATATTTTTAAATCTACGGATTATTTTAAAAATGAATGAGCAGTAGTATCTTGTTCATCTTCTCCATTTTCTTTTTGCAATTTTAATTGTTTAATCCAGTAAACAATTGCAGCAGAGCAAATAATAATAAATACCCAGTTGATAAAATTGGCACCAAACCAAGTTTTAAGTTCTAAAGCGCGGAAGAAATCTAAAGGAGCAAATAATATGTTTACAAATAAGTATTGTATTCCTTCAAAAAATGATGTCATCATAATCTATATCTTTTATTTTTAGTATTTTACTTTTAGGAAATTGTAACTTTAAAAAAGTTGTTGTAAATCTTTTTTAATCTTGTTCGATTCCTTTTTAAACAAGTATTATATTTACAGTCACAAAAGTATAAAATATCCTTATGATAACAAGTGTTTTTAAAAAATCTACACCATTTAATTTTTCTTTGGTGGTAATTTTGATGCTGGTTTTCTTTTTTCTATATCAAATTCAAGATCTTAGTTGGACAAATTCAATTATTGAAATTCTACAAAGAGTTGGTTTATTTCTAATTTTATTTGCAACAGTTTTTCTGAATAGTTTTATTTCAAAAAAGAACGGACTTAGTAGAGACAGCACTTACACGGCTTTTTTTACAGTTGTTTTTCTGATTTTTTTTCCAGACCTGTTTAATAATCCCAATTTAATACTGGCAAATTTTTTTATTCTTTTAGCCATTAGAAGATTAGTTTCCTTACAAACTTTAAAAGAATCTAAAGAAAAACTTTTTGATGCCTCTTTATGGATTTTTATTGCTTCCTTATTTCAATTTTGGAGTATTTTATACCTTTTATTAGTTTTTATATCGATTATTTTTCACGTTGCAAGCGATTATAGAAACTGGGTAATTCCGTTTATTGCGCTTTTTGCAACATCAGTATTGTTTGTTTCTTGTTCGTTACTTTTTGATATTGATAGTATAGCATTCCTACAGAAAAGTAGCAGAATTGACTTTGATATCGATTATTTTACCAATAATTATCAAAATGCAGCATTTGCAATTTATGTTACTGTGGCTTTGTTTTTTATAATCTCTATGTTTGCCTCTTTGTCCAATAGGCCACAAGTATTACATTCATCCTTCAAGAAAATAGTAGCTTCTTTTTTTATAGGACTTGTAGTTTTTGTTTTATCGGCAAATAAGAGTAACGAAGTTTTAGTGTTTACCTCTGCACCATTGGCAATAATGGCGACAGCTCATATCGAAATGTCTCAGCCCAAATTAAAAGAAGAAATAGTATTGGCGGTGCTTATTCTATGTAGTTTGTTTACTTTCTTTTCGCAACTATAGTTTTGATCCATAGGCTAAGTCGCCAGCATCGCCAAGACCAGGGACAATATAACTTTTGTCATCGAGTTTCTGGTCTAATGCGGCAACCCAAAGATGACAAGAATCAGGCAAATGTTGTTGTAAATAGGCAACTCCTTCTGGTGCAGCAATGATTGCAGCAATGTGGATTTCTTTTGGAGCCCCCTTTTCTATCAGTTTATTAAAAACGGCCACCATAGATAAACCCGTTGCTAGCATGGGATCGACCAACAATAAATTTTTATTTTCGATGGCGGGAATAGCTTGGTATTCTACACAAATTTCAAAAGAATCATCATTATTTGGGTGATGTCTGTAGGCCGAAATAAATCCATTTTCAGCATTATCAAAATAATTTAAAAAACCTTGATGCAAAGCCAAACCAGCTCTCAGAATCGAACATAAAACGATTGGGTCTGCCATTTCAGTTGTATTTTTAATCCCCAATGGGGTTTTGATTTCAACAGTTTTGTAGGCTACAGTCTGACTGATTTCGTAAGCCATAATCTCACCAATTCGTTCTATATTTCTACGAAAACGCATACTGTCATTTTGAACATTTGTATTTCGAATTTGACTTAAAAAATGATTCAAAACACTGTTTTTTTCGGATAAATAATGTACTTCCATCGTTTTGCTATTAAAGACTTTATTTGTGGAGTTTTTTTTACACTATAAAAGTATAAAAAGTATCTTTGTGTTTTTAAAATCTAAAATTATGTTTTCACAATTAGCTTATTCAGTTTTTGAACAAAGTATAAAAGATTATCATGAATTTGATAATGTCGATCAGCCTATAAACAACCCTTTTCCAAAAGATAAATTTGAACATTTACTGTATTTGAAAAATTGGATAGATACTGTGCAATGGCATTATGAAGACATTATTCGTGATCCAAATATCGATCCAGTTGCAGCTTTGACATTGAAAAGAAAAATTGATGCTTCCAATCAGGAGCGTACCGATATGGTTGAATATATTGATAGTTATTTTCTTCAAAAATACAGTCATGTCATTGCCAAAAATGGTGCTAAAATTAATTCAGAAAGTCCAGCTTGGGCGTTTGATAGATTGTCTATTTTGGCTTTGAAAATTTATCATATGCAGGAAGAAGCTACTCGTACTGATGCTTCACAAGATCACAGAGATAAATGTCAGGCAAAATTGAATATTCTTTTGGAACAAAGAACAGATTTGTCTACAGCAATCGAAGAATTATTGACTGATATTGAAAATGGAGATAAATTCATGAAAGTGTACAAACAAATGAAAATGTACAACGATGATGATTTGAATCCTGTCTTATATCAAAATAAAAAATAATTTTAAAAGTAAACTTTATTTATGATAACTATTGAAAAGTTAAAAAAACTTAAGGAATCTGAGGATAAAGTAGAATTTAAAAAAGGAGAAGGCGGTAACATTTCCTATGATGGAGGTTTTAAACTCAAGCCTAGTGATAGGCGAAGATGTATTTTAGGCTATGTTACCGCTTTATGCAATGAAGGAGGAGGGTATTTGGTTATCGGGATGAGCGATAATTATCCACACGAAGTAATTGGTACAAAACAAAATCTGGACTCCATAGGAGAACTTGAGTCCAAAATATATACTGATACTGCTATTAGGCCTTTAGTTTACGAATTATTTGAAGGACAAAAACGAGTATGGGTAATTGAAGTTCCTTGTCGCCCAGCAGGAAAGGTATTTAAATTTGAAGACGTTGCTTTAATGCGAGTTGGTGAAGAATTAAAGCCAATGTCAGACGAATTTTATTTAAAAATAATTCAAGAACAAGAACCTGATTTTTCACAGCAAATATGTGAGGGTTTAGCTGTTTCTGATTTAGATGAAAGAGCGATTACAATTTTAAAAGACAAATATTCTCTAAAACAAAATAATCCCAACTTTAAGACGCTTTCTAATGAACAGTTACTTTCCGATTTAGATTTATTAAAGCATGGAAAATTAACTAATGCAGCATTAATTCTTCTTGCAAAGAAAGAAGTATTAAATGAAAAACTTCCTCAAGCTGCTGTTATGTTGGAATATCGCAATGCTGAAAATCAGATACCTTTTGATAATAGAATACCTTTTTCTGAACCTTTTTTTATATTAATTGATGAACTTTGGAAAACGATTAATCTAAGGAATGGTAGTTTTCCTATTCAAGATGGAGCTTATATTTTTAATGTACCTTATTTTAATGAAGAAGTAATTCGTGAATCTATTAATAATGCAATCACACATAGAGATTATAGAAAAACTTCTGAAATAGTTGTCAAACAATTTCCTCAAAGATTAGATATATTGAATGCAGGAGGATTTCCAATAGGGGTCAATTTAGAGAATTTATTAAAAACACCAAGTACTCCTAGAAATAGACTTTTGGCAGATGTTTTGCAAAAGACAGGAATTGTAGAACGTTCTGGACAAGGTGTTGATAAAATATTCTACAATACACTTATAGAAGGAAAAGCAGAACCAGATTACTCAAAATCTGATTATTTTCAGGTCAATTTAAAATTATCCGCAGTTATAGAAGATAGAGCTTTTGCTTTGTTTATTGTTGCAGTTCAAGATGAATTATTGGAAACAGAAAAGCTATCAGTTTTGGAGGTACTTACTTTAAATATGATTAAAAAAGGTGCAGCAAAAAACGATTTAGACACTGAAATAGTTTCTAAGCTTTTAGAGAAGAAGCTTATTGAAAAAAGAGGAAAAACCAATGCTATTTATTATATTCTTTCAAAAGATTACTATGAATTTACGGATGAGAAAGCAAAATATTATAATCTGCAAGAATTAGATGAAAGTCAAGTTTTCAATACTGTTTTTAAATTTCTATTGAAGGAAGGAAAGGCTAAAATGAAAGATTTTGTGGGTCTTTTTGAAGATAAATTATCTCGAAAACAAGTACGAACTAGAATTGAAAAATTTGTTACAAATGAAACTATTGAACAGCAAGGAGCTATATATAAAATAAGTGATGATTATATAAAAAAAATGGAAGTTTATGCTGAAGCAATTTCTAAAACTATTTCTGACTTAGAAAACAAAAATGAAAAGGCCAAAAAAAGGCCAAAAAAAGGCCAATAAATTATTGATAAGTATGACTTTTTGTTAACAAGTCAAGTGTTAAGGCTTGATTTTCAAGAGATTTATATAAAATGAAATGGCCAAAAAAAGGCCAAAAAACAACTACATTTTACAACATTTCACCACTATTTAAATTTTAAAACAATAAAATTGTCTAATAAAATAAAGCATATCGCCGTCATGAGGCTCTCCGCAATGGGAGATGTCGCTATGACGGTTCCTGTTTTGCGAGCTTTTGCAAATCAATATCCTGATGTAAAAATTACTGTAATTTCTAGACCTTTTTTTCAACCTTTTTTTGAAGGAATTCCTAATCTTTCTTTTTTTGCTTTTGATGAAAAAGAAAGACACAAAGGTTTCAAAGGACTATTGTGTTTGTATCAAGATTTGAAAGTGTTAAATATTGACGCTTTTGCCGATTTACATAATGTATTACGGTCTAAAGTTGTCCGAACACTTTTTGCCTTGAGTGGAAAAAAAGTCGCAGCAGTCGATAAAGGAAGAGATGAGAAAAAACAATTAACTCGTTCTGAAAATAAAATTTTCAAACCATTAACGACTATGTTCGAACGACATGTAAAAGTTTTTGAACAACTTGGTTTTTCTGTAGATTTATCAAATCCTGTATTTCCAGAAAAAGCAAGATTAGATAATGACATCAAAGAATTAATTGGAGATAATTATCAAAAATTAATAGGAGTCGCTCCTTTTGCACAATATGATTCTAAAGTATATCCTTTGGATTTAATGCAGCAAGTCATAGACCAATTAGCCGAAAATAAATCTCATAAAATTTTGCTTTTTGGCGGTGGAAAAAAAGAAATTGAGCTTTTGAATTCCCTTTCAACTGGAAAAGACAATGTAGTTGTGGTTGCTGGGAAAATAAAATTTCAGCAAGAATTACAACTCATTAGCAATCTTGATGTAATGCTTTCTATGGATTCAGGAAATGCTCATATTGCTGCGATGTTAGGTGTAAAAGTAATCACATTATGGGGAGCAACACATCCATTTGCTGGGTTTATGCCTTTTAATCAGCCATTGGATAATGCATTGGTTTCAGATCGAAATCAATATCCAAAATTACCAACTTCAGTATATGGGAATAAAAAAGTCGAAGGTTATGAAGATGCCATGAGAACAATTAATCCGCAAACAGTGGTCTTAAAAACAGAATCATTGTTGTCTAGATAAATTTAGTATTTATAGAAACGAAAAAACTTCCCCTTTCAGAGAAGTTTTTGTTTATCATTTTATTCTATTTTTAAACATCATCAAAGTCAACATAAATTGTTTCTGATGTGGGATGGGCTTGACAGCTAAGAATTAATCCGTCGGCAATTTCTTTTTCTGTAAGGATGGAGTTTTTCTTCATTTCGGCAGTTCCTTCAGTAACTCTACAAAGACAACTACTACAAATTCCGCCTTGACAAGAATAAGGAGCATCAATACCTTGTTTAAGAGCAGCATCGAGAATGGTTTGTTTTTGAGACATTTCAAAAGTGGTTTCCTCATCATCTACCATTACCGTAATTTTGGTATGACCGTCTAACGATTTTTGAATCGTTTGTTCTTGAGAAGAAGTAGTAAAAAGTTCAAACTTGATAGCCGATTCTTTTACATTTTTTTCTTTTAATACTGCCGAAACAGTATTAATCATGTCCTCTGGACCGCACAAATAGAATTTATCAAACTCCATTGTTGCATGTTTGGTATTCAAAATATAATTTACAGCAGCTTTGTCAATTCGGCCAAATAATGCATGCTCAACATTTACTTGACTATATACATAATCAATAAATAAACGGCCAACATATTGTAATTGTAAATCGTGTAATTCCTGATAAAAAATGGTTTCTTCGGGAGATTTGTTTCCATATACCAAAGTGAAAGAACTTTTAGGTTCGTTTTTCAAAACCGATTTGATAATGGATAAAATGGGCGTGATTCCGCTACCAGCAGCAAAAGCAATATACCCTTTTTGACGGTCACTTTCTGGTTCAAAAGTAAATTTTCCCTCTGGTTTTCCCACTTCGAGTGCATCACCGGCTTTTAATTTGGTATTAGCAAATTGAGAAAAAGCACCATCTTTTACAGCTTTTACAGCAATTCTTAATTCACCACTTTCCGGAGCAGAACATATAGAATAAGCACGACGAATTTCGGTATTGTCTAATGTCAATCGTAAATTAATGTATTGACCCGCAATAAAAGTATAATTAGGTTTTAATTCTTCGGGCACATTAAAAAGTATGGAAACCGCATCTTTGGTTTCGCGTTTTACTTCTTTCACAATTAATTTCAGAAAATTTGGCATAAGACTATTTTTTTTGCAAAAGTAATAAAACTATTCAGGTTTGAAAGGATTTGGCTCTATTCCATTATTTTTGAGCTGGTTTTGTAACTTTTTCTTACGAATGGCAACTAATTCCCAAACCAAAATTAAGATCATGATTTCAAAATTTCTCTACCTCGAATGGAAATCCTTTGTTAGATCGGCTTCTTTTGCAACGAGTTTGGCAATGAAAATTCTAATAGGAGTACTTGTTCTGTATTTTTCATTAATTTTTTTAGCATTAGGAGTAGGTTCTTTTTATATTCTTAAAAAAATGAATTTGGAGCCATTGGAAACTGTAAACAAGTTTATGGCCTATTATTTTTCAATAGATTTGGCGTTTAGACTTCTGCTTCAGTCAATTCCGGTGCTGAATATAAGACCTTTGTTGATTTTACCTTTTAAGAGATCTACTATTGTACATTTTTCTTTGGGTAAAACGGCATTGTCTTTTTTCAATATTATGCATGCTTTTTTCTTTGTTCCCTTTTGTGTTGTTTTGCTAATAGAAGGTTATGATGTAATAAGCGTTTTGGTTTGGGGAACAGCACTTTTTTCATTGGTTTACTGCAATAATTTTGCAAATATTTTATTGAATAATAAAGATCTGTTATTGGTAATTTTTCTAGTAATTGTTTCGATTCTGGGAGGGTGTCAGTATTATAAAGTCTTTGATATCACGTTGTACACTTATCCTTTTTTTGAAGGATTATTTCACACTAAATGGCTCTTTCTAATTCCAATTTTGGTTTTGGCAGGGTTATATTATTGGACTTATAATTATCTAAAAGGGGATTTGTATTTGGATGCAGGACTTTCTGTCAAAAATGACGTTGCTAAAACAGAGAATCTGACTTGGTTGAATCAGTTTGGGACTTTGGGAACTTTTTTAAAGAATGATATTAAATTGATAAAAAGAAATAAACGTTCCAAAGCAACAATTTGGGCAAGTGTTCTGTTTTTGTTTTATGGTTTGATATTTTTTAACAATCCTACCCAACCGGAAGTGATGTACATTTTTGCCGGAATATTTGTTTCGGGAGGATTTTTATTCACTTTCGGGCAGTTTGTTCCGAGTTGGGACAGTTCTTATTATCAGTTGATGATGACTCAGAATATACCGTATCGGGTTTATTTGAATTCGAAATGGTGGTTAATAGTTATAGCTACTGTAGTTTCGACCATTTTGGCATCTTTCTATCTGTATTATGGTTGGCAAATTTATCTTACGATAGTGGCTGGAGCCATTTATAATATTGGAGTAAATTCACACTTGGTTTTATTGGGTGGGGCTTTTACCAAAACTCCAATAGATTTATCGATGAGTAAAGGCGCTTTTGGAGACAAAAAAAGCTTTAATGTAAATACTATGCTACTTTCTTTACCCAAAATGGTTTTACCATTGTTGTTATATTGGTTAGGGTCTTATTTTATGAGCCCTAAAGTGGGGTTGGTTTTGGTTGCTTCGGCAGGAGTTTTAGGGTTTGTATTTAGAAATATAGTTTTTTCATTGATTGAAAAAATTTACAAAAGGGAAAAATACAAAACGGTTGAAGCATACAAACAAAAAGCATAATCGTAGGGGGCTACATTACAATGTCGCTACGCTACAGGATTAAAAATTAATTTCTAAAAAATTGTAATTACCATGATTCAAGTAAACAATCTTTCCAAAAAATACAACGATACCACAGTTTTAAATATAGAATCATTAGAAATTCCAAAAGGACAGAGCTTTGGATTGGTAGGAAATAATGGAGCGGGAAAAACTACTTTTTTCAGTCTGCTACTGGATTTAATTCAGCCCACAACAGGACATATTTTAAATAATGAAATTCAGGTAAATACAAGTGAAAACTGGAAACCTTTTACCGCTTCGTTTCTAGACGAGAGTTTTTTGATAGGTTATTTAACTCCAGAAGAATATTTCTATTTCATCGGTGATTTGAGAGGTCAAAATAAAGCTGATGTTGATGCATTATTGGCTCAGCATGAAGAGTTTTTCAATGGTGAAATCCTTAAAAACAAAAAATATTTACGTGATTTATCCAAAGGGAATCAAAAGAAGGTTGGAATCATTGCCGCTTTAATAGGAAATCCAGCGGTGATAATTCTTGACGAGCCTTTTGCAAATCTGGATCCAACTACGGTAAATAGATTAAAAAAAATTATTAAAGAACTGGCCGAAAACCCTAGTATTACAGTATTAGTTTCTAGTCATGATTTGCAACACACGGTTGAGGTTTGTGACCGAATCGTGGCTTTGAATAAAGGGGAAGTGGTAAAAGACATGTTGACATCAAAGGAGACACTTCAAGAGTTGGAACTGTTTTTTGCGGTTTAAATTTATATATATCAAAAAGAAACGTATTTTTACAAGTCATTATACTAAATACCTTTTTAAAAAGTTTAATGGTTTAAACGTTTCCCTTTGAATACTAATACATCTAAATATTTTTTTGCAGTAATTTTTATCTCTTTCTTGATAGCTTGTTCTACCAAGAAAGATACTTTTTTGGCTAGGAATTCACATGCTTTAAGTACCAAAATGAATATTTTGTACAACGGTCAAATTGCGTTAGAGAAGGGAATAAAAAATGTAAACGATAATACAATCGAAAATTTTTGGAAACAACTACCCGTCGAGAAAATGCAAATTACCGATGAGGTATCGGCCGATGGAAAAGCCAAAAACTCTGATTTTGAAACAGCCGAAGCCAAAGCAACCAAAGCTATTCAAAAACACTCCATGAATATTGGAGGCCACGAAAAAAATTACCAGATAGACGAAGCTTATTTGTTACTCGGGAAAGCAAGATATTACGATCAGCGATTTATTCCTGCCCTAGACGCATTTAACTACATTCTTTATAAATACCCCAACAGTAGTAATATTTATGATGCCAAAATGTGGCGAGAAAAAACAAATGTTCGTTTGGGTAATGAAGCTGTTGCCATAAAAAACATTTCAAAACTCTTAAAAGACAATGAGTATAAAGTAAAAGAGGTAAAGAGAACAAAGTTAAAAGACCAAGAGTTTGCCAATGCTCATGCAATTTTGGCAAGTGCCTATCTGAATTTAGAAGAGAAAGATAGCGCCATTATCAAGTTAAAAGTAGCTAATCAATTTACCAAAATCCATCACGAAAAACAACGCTACTCTTTTTTGTTGGGACAATTATTTGAAGAAGAAGGACAAAAAGATAGTGCGATCTATTTTTACCAATCGGTTATTGATATGAATCGAAAAGCCGAAAGACGATTCGTGATTCAAGCTTATGCCAAAAAAGCCATACTGTCAGAATATAAAGATGCTGATTATGATTTGTTTGTCAAAAAAGCGCAAAAGATTATGGAAGACAGGGAGAACAGACCTTACTTGGATATAATTTACCATGGTATCGGAATTTTTTATGAAAATCATAACGAAAAAGAAAAGGCGTTGTATTATTATAATGCTTCCTTAGAGGCAAAATCTGCGGATCCTTATATGAATGCTTCAAATTATAGAAACATTGGAAATTTATATTTCAAGCATACAGAATATACAAATGCAGCCAAGAATTATGACAAATGTTTAGAATTGTTAAACCCAAAAACAAGAGAATATCTTCAGATTTCTAAAATCAGAAAAAATTTGAACGAGGCTATTGTCAATGAAGAAATTGCCAAACGAAACGATAGCATAATTTATGTGGTAAATCTTTCCGAACCAGAACGAATAGTTTATTATGAGAATTATATTCAAAAGCTAAAAAGTAGTGATGAACTCAAAAAAATGCTCGAGGAACAAAAAAAGCAAAAAGAAGAAAATATCTTAAAGAATGTAGCTTCTAATGATCCAAATCTTGCAATGTCTAATTCTAGTGAGCCTTCGTTAAATCCTCCTAAAGATATACCGAGTACTTTTGGAACAGCAGCATCAAACGTATTCTATTTTTACAATCCCAATACAGTTGCTTACGGAAAATTAGAATTCAGAAAAACCTGGGGTAATAGATTGCAAAATAGTTATTGGAGGATTTCATCAGTTACAGCAAATGCAACTGCAGTTCCAACAGCCACCGTAGTAGCAACAGAGGATAAAAAAGATGAAACTTTAGAAGTTAATGAAAAATATACAGTAGATTATTATTTGAAACAATTGCCAAAATCGCAACAAGAGATCGATAATATTGTCAAAGAAAGAAACGCCGTTTATTACGAGTTGGGAATTGTTTACAAAGAAAAATTCAAAGAGTATGATTTAGCTTCGTCCAGATTAGAAAAATTATTGACTTATCGACCAGAGGAAAAATTGATTCTGCCAACGAAATATCATTTGTATAAAATTTATGAAATTACAAATTCAAACAAAGCAGCAACACTTAAACAGGAAATACTAAATGAGTATCCAAAATCGCGTTATGCTCAAATTATTACCAATACCATTTCAGAAGATGGGGTAAATTCAGATAATCCAGAAGCAACTTACGATAAATTATATAAACTGTTTGAGCAAGAATATTTTGCCGCTGTTTTGCAGCAAGTAGATGCATACATTACAAATTATAACGGTGAAGCCATTGTGCCTAAATTCGAATTGTTAAAAGCATTTACTATTGGGAAATTGTATGGTTTAGTAAAATATAAAAAAGCAATAGAATATGTTGCTGATAATTATGCCAATACAAAAGAAGGAGAAGATGCAATAGAAATCCTTAGAACTCAAATTCCACTTTTGGAACAAATGAAATTTAGCACGGCAGAGAGCAAAAATTGGAAAGTGATTTTTGAAATTGATAAAACAGATACCAAATCAGAAACCGATATAGAAAGTAAGATTGTTTTGTTTTTGGCTACCGAAAATGTAGAGCAATTAAAATACAGTTGCGAATCGTATGACGAAAAAGAAAGTTTTGTAGTTATTCAAGGCATTCACTCTGAATCCTATGCTCAATTTGTGGCTCAATTATTCGAGCAAAATCCAAAATTTAAAATCGATCAGAAAGCAATAGTGATTTCTAATGAAAATTATAAAATAGTTCAGATTAAGAAAAATATTGATGAATATCTTTCATTAAAAAAAATATAAGCATGTTTGAAAAAAAACCAAAATCCTACACCGATCTTTTAGGAAAAACCAACAGAATTGTTGAAGGAACAACCATACATGGCGATATTGTTTCGTCAGCAGATTTTAGATTAGATGGAGAATTAATAGGTAACTTTACTTCAAACGGAAAGTTGGTTATTGGGCCAAAAGGGAGCATCAAGGGCGATATTAGTTGTAATATGGTCGATATTGAAGGAAAATTTGAAGGGAAAATAAATGTAGAAGGACTTTTAAATATAAAAGAATCTGCCAATATTATGGGTGAAGTTCGCATCGGAAAATTATCAGTAGAGCCAGGAGCCAACTTTAATGCATCTTGTGTCATGTTTGACAACTCAAATGAAAATTCAAGTGTCAATGAATAAAGAGCCTAATAAAAACAACTACAATAAATGGTTAGCATTAATTAATATTCCTATCCAAATGGGAGTAATTATTTTCTTGTTTTCGTATTTTGGAAATTGGTTAGATCAAGATTTTCCAAGCGAAAAAGTTTATTACAATAAGATTTTTGTGATGGTTGGTGTAGTAATCGCATTATACAATGTGATACGTCAAGTAAACGAAATCAACAAATCAAAGTAATTTATTTTTTAAAATAGCTTTAAATAAATATTGCATCTTTGCACTAAAATTATTGAAAATGCTTTTTAAAAAATACAAACTTATACTTCATTTATTTTATCTGGTAATCCCAACTTATTTACTGCATAGCTTTTGTTTTGTTTTTTTTAAAATTGACAGTCAAAATTTTTATTACAGCTTAGAAACGCTGTATGTAATATTTTCTGGGTTCGCTTCATTATTATTATGGGTGATAACAAAATTAGAAAAAGACAAATTTGATAGCATCGGAATGTTTTATATGTTGGGAACATTTATTCAAATGTTTTTGGCGTATTTTATTATGAGACCCATTTTATCTGATAAGGTTCGAGATATTACTCTCGAAAAAACTAACTTTTTTGGTATTTTTATTTTGTTTTTATTATTTGAGACGATTTTAACTGTCCGATTATTAAATAAAAAGGGTTAAAATAGCGATTGTGTAAAATTTGATTGAAAATAATTTTTCATATTCTTTTGAATATTAATTAAAAATGTACCTTTGCACCAAATTTTAGAAACGTAAAAATAAGATTTTCTACAGTTATGGTGATTTCAAACAAACCACTCAGTTTTATTCTTGCAGCTTTAGTAGCTTGTATTCCTTTAATGAGCTTTTCAAACACTGAAAATGACTCAACACATGTTCAAACAGAAGTTGCTCACGAAGCTAGTTCAGAAGGGCATCATACAGCAGAGCCAACAGATGTAAAATCTAAGATAAAGGCTTTTATTGGACATCACGTATTAGATTCTCACGACTTTACATTGACACAAGATGATGAAACGGGAACTTATTATGGTTTCCCATTGCCAGTAATTCTTTGGGATAATGGTTTACATATTTTTTCTTCTTCAAAATTTCACCACGGACATGAAGTAGCAGAATCAAACGGAAATTATTATGTGATTAATCACCATGATGGTAAAATCTACAAGACAGATGCTCAAGGAACAATTACCGAAGATGAAAAAACGGGTCACCCAACAAATGTTCGTCCGTTAGACTTCTCAATTACAAAAACAGTAGTTTCTATTTTTGCAGCAGCAATATTAATGTTCTGGTTGTTTATAAGTTTAGCAAAATCGTATGCTAAAAACGGAGGAATCGCTTCTGGTGCAGGAAGATTTTTTGAACCACTTGTAGTTTTTATTCGTGACGAAGTAGCTATACCTAATATTGGAGTAAAACACTACAAAAAATACATGAGTTATTTGTTGACTATCTTTTTCTTCATTTTGTTTTTAAATATCTTAGGGTTAACACCACTAGGAATTAACGCAACAGGAAATTTAACAATAACTTTTTCATTAGCAATCCTTACGTTCTTAATAACAAACCTTTCAGCAAATAAAAATTACTGGGGTCACATCTTCTGGATGCCAGGTGTGCCAAAACCAATGAGAATTATTTTGGCTCCAATTGAATTGTTAGGAGTTTTTATTAAGCCGTTTTCATTAATGATTCGTTTGTACGCAAATATTTTTGCAGGACACATCGTGTTAATGAGTATCATTGGATTGATGTTTATCTTTAAAAGCTGGATAGGAAGTACATTATCTTTCGGATTATCATTTGCACTTTCGATACTAGAAATTCTAGTTGCTTTTTTACAAGCTTATATTTTTACAATGCTGTCTGCACTTTATTTTGGTTCAGCAGTAGAGGAGCACCACCACGAAGAGGAGGGGCACCATTAATAGTAGATTTCAGAATTTAGATTTCAGATTTACATTAGTCTAAAATTTACATTCGAAAATCTAAAATCAAAAAAGAATGTTTAATTTTTAATTTATATATTATGGAAATTCCAAATATCGTTGGAGCAGGATTAATCGTAATCGGAGCAGCATTAGGAATTGGTAGAATTGGTGGTTCAGCTATGGATGCTATCGCTCGTCAACCAGAAGCTTCAGGAAAAATCCAAACAGCTATGCTTATCGCAGCTGCACTTATTGAAGGTATTGGTTTCGCAGCTTTATTCGCAGCTTAATTAAAACACAAAAAAAACAATAGTTGCAACGGTTGGTTGTAACTATTGTTTAAAAATTTAAACATTCAAAATTGCTTTTAATAGTAGCAATTAAAAAAGAGATAATTTAAAATTTAGAATCAAATATAATGGACAAGTTAATTAATCAGTTTGAGTTCGGTTTGTTTTTTTGGCAAATACTAATATTTGTTGGATTAATATTTTTATTAAAAAAATTCGCTTGGAAACCAATTCTTGATGCAGTAAATGATAGAGAAGAAGGAATAAAAAATGCTTTGCTATCAGCAGAAAACGCTAAAAAAGAATTGCAAAACTTACAGGCAGATAATCAACGTATTTTGCAAGAAGCAAGATTAGAGCGTGATAACATGCTTAAAGAAGCTCGTGAAATAAAAGATAAAATGGTTGAGGATGCTAAAAATGAAGCACAAGCTCAAGGTCAAAAAATGATTGACTTAGCTAAAGCTACTATTGAGTCTGAAAAAAATGCAGCTATGTCTGAATTGAAATCGCAAGTTTCTTCATTATCTCTAAGCATTGCTGAAAAATTATTAAAAGAAGAATTATCTAACAAAGAAGCTCAAACAAAATTAGTTGAGAAAATGTTAGGTGACGTAAAATTGAATTAATCATGGCAAGTACTAGAGCAGCAATTCGTTATGCAACAGCAATTTTAGATTTATCCAATTCTAAAGGAGTAGCTGAAGTTGTAAATAATGACATGAAATCTATTGCTTCAACTATTAATGGTAATGAGGAATTGAATACTTTTATTCATAATCCAACCATCAAAGTAGATGTAAAAGAGAAAGCACTTTTAGAAGTTTTTGCTACTGTTAATAACGTGACCAAAGGATTATTTCATTTATTATTTGAAAATAAAAGATTTGAAATTTTAGAAGTTATTGCTAATAAGTATAACGAATTATACGATATCCAAAACAATATTGAAGTTGCCAAAGTAACTACAGCAATTCCTATGGATGCAGCACTTGAGGCAAAAGTTTTAGCAAAAATCGCGACTTTATCTGATAAAAAAATCACAATTGAAAACACGGTAGATCCTGCAATCATTGGAGGGTTTATATTAAGAATAGGTGACCAGCAATACAATGCTTCTGTTGCCAACAGATTACAAGTATTAAAAAGAGAGTTAAGTAATTAGTTTTATTACACATTAGTGTCTAAATTATAAATTAAGATGGCGGAAATCAAACCAGCTGAAATTTCAGCGATATTAAGAAAGCAAGTAGAAGGTTTTGAGTCTGGTGCTACACTAGAGGAAGTGGGTACAGTGCTTCAAGTTGGAGATGGTATTGCTCTTATTTATGGACTTTCAAATGTTCAATATGGAGAGTTAGTTGAATTCGAAAACGGTTTAGAGGCAATCGTTTTGAATCTTGAACAAGATAATGTTGGGGTTGTACTTTTAGGGCCTTCAACAGGAATCAAAGAAGGATCTACTGCAAAAAGAACACAACGTATTGCATCTCTTAAAACAGGAGAAGGAATGGTAGGACGTGTAGTAAACACTCTTGGTCAACCAATCGATGGTAAAGGACCAATTGGTGGTGAATTATTCGAAATGCCATTAGAAAGAAAAGCTCCTGGAGTTATTTTCCGTCAGCCAGTAACTGAACCTTTACAAACAGGTGTAAAAGCGGTTGATGCTATGATCCCAGTAGGTCGTGGACAACGTGAGCTTGTTATTGGTGACCGTCAAACTGGTAAATCTACTGTTTGTATTGATACCATCTTAAATCAAAAAGAATTTTACGATGCTGGTAAACCAGTATTTTGTATCTATGTTGCTATTGGTCAAAAAGCTTCTACTGTTGCAGGAATTGCAAAAACATTAGAAGAAAAAGGAGCAATGGCTTATACTGTGATTGTTGCTGCTAATGCTTCTGATCCAGCCCCAATGCAAGTTTATGCTCCTTTTGCAGGTGCTGCAATTGGAGAATATTTTAGAGATTCTGGTCGTCCAGCTTTGATTGTTTATGATGATTTATCTAAACAAGCTGTGGCTTACCGTGAGGTTTCTCTTTTATTAAGAAGACCACCAGGACGTGAAGCATATCCTGGAGACGTTTTCTACTTACACTCTCGTTTATTAGAGCGTGCTTGTAAAGTTATTGCTGATGATAGTATTGCTAAAGATATGAATGACTTACCAGATTCTTTAAAAGGAATCGTAAAAGGAGGAGGTTCATTGACAGCTTTACCAATTATCGAAACTCAAGCAGGTGACGTTTCTGCATATATCCCAACAAACGTAATCTCTATTACTGATGGACAGATTTTCTTGGATGGAGATTTGTTTAACTCTGGGGTTCGTCCAGCTATCAACGTAGGTATCTCTGTATCTCGTGTTGGAGGTAATGCTCAAATTAAATCAATGAAAAAAGTATCTGGTACTTTAAAATTAGATCAAGCTCAATTCCGTGAATTGGAAGCGTTTGCTAAATTTGGTTCTGATTTGGATGCTGTAACTTTAAATGTAATTGAGAAAGGTAAAAGAAACGTTGAAATCTTGAAACAAGGTTTGAATGATCCTTATACTGTTGAAGATCAAATTGCTATTATCTATGCAGGATCTAAAAACTTATTGAAAAACGTTCCTGTTGCTAAAGTAAAAGAATTTGAAAAAGATTTCTTAGAATTTATGAATGCAAAACACAGAGCAACTCTTGATGCTTTGAAAGCAGGAAAATTGACAGACGAAATTACAGACGTAATTGAAACTGTAGCAAAAGAAATTTCAGCGAAATATAACTAAAAAGTACTAAGTAAAGAGTATTAAGTATTAAGATTTTCTTGGTGCTTAATACTTGATACTTACATCTTAATACTTACTTAAAAAATGGCAAACTTAAAGGAAATCCGTAATAGAATTACTTCCATTTCATCTACGATGCAAATTACATCGGCTATGAAAATGGTTTCTGCAGCAAAGCTAAAGAAAGCACAAGATGCAATCACAGCTATGCGCCCTTATGCCGAAAAATTAACGGAATTATTACAGAACCTTTCAGCTTCACTTGATGGTGATGTTGGAGGTGAATTTACTACACAACGTGAAGTAAAGAAAGTTTTAATTGTTGCAATAACTTCTAACAGAGGTTTATGTGGTGCTTTTAATTCTAATGTAATCAAGGAAGTAAAAAATCGTTCTGAATATTATGCTAATAAGCAAGTAGATATCTTTGCTATTGGTAAAAAAGGTAACGATATTTTATCTAAAACGTCAACAGTTATAGATAATCAAAGTAGTGTTTTTGATCAATTAACTTTTGAAAATGTTGCAGCTATTGCTCAGACATTAACTCAAAAGTTTGTTACTGGTGAATACGATAAGATTGAGTTGGTTTATAATCAATTTAAAAATGCTGCTACTCAAATTGTACAAGTTGAACAATTTTTGCCATTAGCACCTATTCAATCAGACAAAGCTGTTTCTGGAGGAGATTACATTTTCGAACCTGCTAAAGAAGAAATCGTATTGACATTGATTCCAAAAGCATTGAAGACACAATTATATAAAGGAATTCGTGACTCATTTGCATCTGAGCATGGAGCACGTATGACCGCAATGCATAAAGCTACTGATAATGCAACAGCTTTGAGAGATCAATTAAAATTAACTTACAACAAAGCTCGTCAAGCTGCTATTACAAACGAAATCTTAGAGATCGTAGGTGGTGCAGAAGCTTTGAAAGGATAATTTGTAGTAACTATAAAACGAAAAAAGAGCCATTTGGCTCTTTTTTTATGCTTTGTTTTTAAAAGGAACAAATAGCTTTATAATCCTTTGGCTCAGTTTTTAAAAGGTGATTCTTAGCTTTCACCATACTTGTTTTTTTTTGAGGAAACACTAGCTTTATAAAAACCTCTATGCTCTGTTTTTTATAGGGAAAACTTAGCTTTGCCCGTGCTTGTTTTATGGGGACAATTAGCTTTATAAACCCCTCTCTTATTTTTATCTGAGCAAATATCTATTATTTTGAGATTTTGCACAATACCCACTTTTAGTGATTTTTAATCAATCGGTGTACATTTTTATATCAGTTGTTTTTGATTAATTTTGGGAACATCATTTCTAAATATTTTTCAATTGAGAATAATAGAATTTCACACTGTATCTGAAATGCTCACTCAAATTGAGACCATGAAGCATTTATACCCTAATCTCACACTAGATAAATATCAATCGTATCTTAATGAAATGGTACCACATAATTACAAACAGATTGCCGTTTTTGATGGTGATATTTGTGTTGGCTTATCTGGATTTTGGACAGCAATGAAACTTTGGACAGGTAAGTACATTGAAATTGACAATTTTATTGTACATCCTGATTATCGTTCTCAGGGTGTTGGAAAAATGATAACAGACTATATTGATGTTAAAGCGAAATCAGAAGATTGCAATGTAATCGTTTTAGATGCCTTTACAGGAAATTTTACAGCTCATCGATTTTATTACAATCAGGGTTATGAACCAAGAGGTTTTCATTTTATTAAAATGCTAAATAAAGAGGGATTAACCTAAAAGTAGGTTTAGCATTATCTTTTATTCAATAACAAACATAATAATTAACCAAAGAAATGGTTATTTTTGTTTTTAAAACAATTAATATTTAGCTCATTTTGGGAGTATATAAAAAGCTTTTTCAACAAACAGCAATCTATGGGCTTGCTACTGTAATACCAAGAATGTTTAGTTTCTTGTTGGTGCCACTTTACACAGGATTATTAGATCAGGCAGAATATGGTAAGGTTACTATCGTTTTCGCTTGGATGATTTTTTTCAATGTGATTTTGGCATACGGAATGGAAACAGCCTTTTTCCGATTTTATAATGCTGAGAAGAACAAGGAAAGCGTAGTAGAAACAACTATCATATCTATTTTTTGGTCCACTATATTATTTATTTTTGTAGCATTATTATTTAGAGATTCTTTGGCACATTGGTCTGGAGTCGATACACAATATGTTACCTATTCTATTTGGATTTTGGCATTAGATGCTTTGGTAATTGTGCCCTTTTCTAAGCTCAGAGCCAATCAAAGGCCGATGTTTTATGCCAGTATCAAAATTGGGAATGTATTGGTGAATTTGGGATTGAATTTATTTTTCCTGCTCTATTTACCAAGTGAGTATGAATCGCAACCCGACAGTTTTTTAAGCTCAATTTATATTGAAAATTTTCAAATAGGCTATATTTTCTTGGCAAATATCATTGCTAGTTTTTTAACTTTTGTGGTGCTTTTTCCAGATTATTTTTCAATTAAATGGAAATTCGATTTCGAACTTTGGAAACGCATGATGCGTTACGGATTGCCTATTATGGTTGCAGGTATTGCATTTGCCATCAATGAGCAATTTGATAAAATTTTACTAGGGAAACTATTACCGGCCAATATAGCCGATGAACAAGTAGGAGTATATTCTGCTTGTTATAAATTAGGACTTTTTATGGTTTTATATAGAACAGCTTACACCTTAGGAATTGAACCGTTCTTTTTTAGTCATGCTTCTAATGAAAATGCTCAACAAACCTATGCTACGGTAACGAAGTATTTTGTCATATTCGGTTCTTTTATTTTACTATCCGTGATTGTTTTTGCCGATCTTTTAAAACAAATATTAATACCAAATTCTTCCTACTGGGTTGCAATGAAGGTTGTTCCTCTAATCATTTTAGCTAATTTTTTCTTAGGAATTTATACTAATCTTTCCGTTTGGTACAAGCTTATAGATAAAACATATGTAGGTGCTTATATCTCTATAGTTGGCGCCTTTGTAACTTTGGTTTTAAATTATTTATTGATTCCTAAATTTAGTTATTATGGATCGGCAATTGCTACACTTTCAGCATACGGAAGTATGATGTTTATTTCTTATTATTTCGGAAACAAGTATTATCCAATTCCTTATGACAAGAAGAAAATAGGAGGGTATCTATCACTTTCAATAGGATTCTCTTGTATTTCTTTCTACGGATTCAACCAAAATTATTATATAGGAGTGCTACTTTTAGCTATATTTATCGGTTTTATCTATTACAATGAAAAAGAAACCCTTTTACAAATTTTAAAACGACCTGCTAAAAATTAGGAGCTGTTTCCTGCTCTACGCTGTATCTTTATTTTTTTAAAGAAAAAATAAAGGATGCCGCTTCGATCAGGGCTATGGCATTGCAGTATCAAAATATCTTTAAAGATTCAAATACATGAAGATCAATATTATAAACAAATCACAACATCTATTACCCAATTATGAAACCATTGCGTCGGCAGGAATGGATTTAAGAGCCAACTTATCAGAATCCATTACCTTGCAACCACTTGAGAGAATCATTGTAAAAACAGGACTTTTTATAGAATTGCCTATTGGTTACGAAGCACAAGTAAGACCCCGTAGCGGATTGGCAGCTAAAAACGGAATAACAGTGTTAAATGCACCTGGAACCGTAGATGCCGATTATAGAGGAGAGATAGGAGTGATTTTAGTAAATTTATCCAATAATCCATTTGTAATCAAAAATGGTGAGCGAATCGCACAATTGGTCATTGCCAAACACGAACGTGCCGAATGGATTGAAGTTCAGGAACTATCGGAAACCTCTAGAGGCGAAGGTGGTTTCGGGAGTACTGGAGTGAAATAGTTTACAGTGTTCAGAATTTTAGTATTCAGTCATTGTTTTAATAGAAATTTAATAATTTAATGATTGAATGATTTTTTAATTTTTTTCAATCTTTTAATCTTTCAATAAAAAATATGAAAATAATAGTACCAATGGCAGGACGAGGATCGCGTCTTCGCCCACATACCTTAACAATACCAAAACCATTAATTCCAGTTGCCGGAAAACCAATTGTACATAGATTAGTTGAAGATATTGCAGCTGTTTTAAATCAAGAGATAGAAGAAGTTGCCTTTGTAATACACGAAAGTTTTGGCAAACAAGTAGAAGAAGATTTAATTGCCATTGCAAACAAATTAGGAGCAAAAGGGACTATATATTATCAAAATGAAGCGCTTGGAACAGGACATGCCATTATGTGTGCCAAAGATTCGTTGAGTGGACCAGCAGTAATTGCCTATGCAGACACATTAATTCGTGCCGATTTTGATTTGGATACAACTGCTGATAGCGTTATTTGGGTAAAACAAGTCGATCAACCAGAAGCTTTTGGAGTTGTTAATTTGAATGAGAATAACGAAATAATAGAATTGGTCGAAAAACCAAAAGAATTTGTTTCGGATTTGGCCGTAATCGGAATTTATTATTTCAAAGATATTGCGGTTCTAAAAAATGAGTTGCAGTCAGTATTGGATAACAATATTATCCACGGTGGTGAATATCAGATTAATGATGGAATTAAACAAATGATGGCAAAAGGCATGAAATTTGTGCCAGGAGAAGTTGCCGAATGGATGGATTGTGGTAACAAAGACGTGACCGTAGAAACCAATTCCCGAATGCTCGGATTCCTTTATAAGGACGGAATTAATTTGGTAGATTCGAATGTTACATTAGAAAATTCAACCATAATTCCACCATGTTATATTGGTGAAAATGTTGTTTTGGTTAACGCAACTGTTGGCCCTAATGTGTCTTTGGGCAATGGTTGTCAGGTACAAAACAGTACAATACAAAACAGCTTGATACAAACACATTCTACAATCAAAAATGCCAATTTAGATAATGCAATGATTGGTAATCACGCAAGTTTTGACGGAAAGTTTACCAGTATAAGTATTGGAGATTATTCGGTTTTAGAATAATTTTAAAAATAATAAAAAACAGACAAAAGCAGCATTTTTAAGGTTTTATTATGCTGCTTTGTTGTTTTTTTAATTTATTTTGCAGAAAAGAACCATACAAACCATTTTGTTTTCTAATACGTCTTTATTTGATGGTAAAAAGAACAGCTTTCATATTCACTTATTTAGTTTTGCTGTGCAATACCTTTTTGGTATTGGCACAAGACGAACCAGAGAATATCAAAGTAGATGGCGATAAATTTCAGGATTTTTTTTACGAATCACTATTTCAAAAAAGCGTCGAAAATTACGATAAGTCTTTGGTGGCATTAGAACAATGTTTAAAATTAAAACCAGATAATGCCACTGTTTATTTTGAAATGGGAAAAAATTATTTGGCAGCCAAAGAGTATAAAGAAGCCTATTCTTCTTTCGAACAAGCCACAAATATTGACCCTACCAACAAATGGTTTTGGGTAGGATTGTATGATGTGTGTTACGAATCGAAAGATTTTAATCAAGCAATAGTTATCATAAACAAGCTCATCACTTTTGATGAAGAATACAAAGAGGATCTAGTTTCACTTTATATGGTGACCAAGCAATATGATAAGGCACTGGCAGGCATCAACGAATTGAATGAGAAAGTAGGAAAGACAGAGAGACGAGAAATGTATAAAATGGAAATTTTATCGCAAGGTAAATTTCAAAATTCGGAAATCGAAAATTTGAAAAATCGTATTGCTAAAAATCCAAAAGACGAATCCAATTATATCGCTCTAATTTTCTTACATTCTAATGATAATGATGCCGAAAAAGCCCAAGAAGTAGCCAAACAATTAGAAAAAGAAATCCCAGAATCGGTTTGGGCACAAGTAAGTCTTTTTAAAAATTACCTCGAAAAAAGTGATGGCCCAAATGCTGTAAAATCAATGAATATAGTTTTGGCAAGTCCAAAGATTGATACCAAAATAAAGCATCGAATTTTGAATGAATTTTTACTTTTTAGTAATGTCAACACACAATTCATTCCAGATTTGGATAATGCAATAGGCTATTTTAAAAACGACAAAGAGGTAAATGTGCCTAAGGAAATTGGAAAATTTTATTATAGCAAAAAAGAATGGGATAAGGCAATCAAGTATTTTGATATGGCTGACAGAAACAATCCTGGAGCTGATTTAGAGACCAATTTACTTTGGCTTCAAGCCAATACCGAACTCAAAAAGTTCGAATTTGTACAAACCAAAGCTGCTGCCATGATAGATCTTTATCCAGCAGAACCACAGTTTTATTATTATTTAGGTTTGGCCTATAATCAACTGAAAATGTTTAAAAAAGCCAAAGATGTACTTGAGATGGGACTTGATTACGTTGTAGAAAATAAAGATTTAGAAATTAATGTCAATATACAATTGGGTGAAGCCTATAATGGCTTAGGTGATGTCTCAAAAAAAGAATTGTATTTTAACAAAGCCAATCAATTATTAAAAGAAAAAAAATAATGAATCGATTACTAATAAGAGTTTTTTTTGTTTGTTTGATGAGTGTGAGCAGTTCGTTTATAGTAGTGTCCTGTAAAGCAAAAGCAAAAGTTGTTGAAGATAAAAAAACGGAAGATTCTAGTAACTTGACTGCTGGAAAAATTGTAAAAGAGTATTATAACAACAGCAATGATTTTAAAACTTTATATATAAAATCGAATGTAAAATATAATGACGAAAAACAATCACAAAATTTGACAGCTGAAATTAAAATAAAAAAAGACGAACAAATTTTAGTGAGTATTCGTTTTTTAGGAATTACCATGGCCAAAGCCTTGATAACACCAGCGTCAGTAAGCTATTATGAAAAATTGAATAGTTCTTATTTTGAAGGCGATTTCAGTACATTGAGTAAGTGGCTTGGAACTGATTTAGATTACAATAAGGTTCAAAATATTTTGGTTGGGCAAGCAATGGATGATTTGAGAAAAGGAAAATACAAAGACTCAGTCGTGGATCAAAATTATAGATTAGAAGACATTTCAAATAACAATATTCAAAAGTTATTTTTCTTAGACACCAATTCTCTTTTGTTGAATAGACAAGAAATTGCTCAAACAAACGAAAAAAGAAAGATTGAAGTTGCTTATTTTGGTCACAAAAAATACAACGAAATTTCGATTCCATCTGAGATTCGCATTAAGGCAGAACAAGATAAAGGAAACACAGAAATTAATTTAGACTATAATACTGTAAATTTAAATGAAGAACTTAATTTTCCATATAGTGTACCAAATGGCTACAAAAGAGTTTTAATTAAGTAACTTTGAACTAAATATATAATTGTAAAATGCGAAAACTTCTCTTAGGACTATTTTTTTTATGCACCACCACAGTAATCTGGGGACAAGAGTCGCAACAAGAAAAATTAGAAAAGCGTAGAGCCGAAATTCAGCAAGAAATTTTGGAGAATCAAAAAACATTGCAAGCGGTAAAGAAAAAAGAAAAATCGGCTGTAAACGTAATTATTTTGCAGAGCAATAAAATAAAACTTAAACAACAATTGATACGTACTACCGAAAGACAAACCAAAGTGCTTGGAAATAATATGTATCTTAATCAATTGTCAATAAATAAATTAAATAGAGAATTGGCCGTACTCAAAGATGATTATGCTAAGATGATTGTGAAATCCTACAAAAGTAGATCCGAACAAAGTCGAGCCATGTTTATATTATCATCCCAAAATTTTTTACAAGCTTATAAAAGAGCCCAGTATATGAAACAATATACAGGTTATCGAAAAATGCAAGGAGAAGAAATTAAATCCAAAACAAATCAATTGTTGGGATTGAATGAAAAACTGAATGTTCAAAAAAATGAAAAAAAGAAACTGTTAGCCGAAAATACCAAAGAAAAATTGTCCCTTGAAAAAGAAAAAAAGGAACAAATGAAATTGGTTAATTCAATCAAAAAGGATAAAAATAAAATCACTGCTCAAATCAAGAGAAAACAAAGTGAATCAAAAGCAATAGATCGTCAAATTAACAAATTGATTCGAGAAGCCATTGCCGAAGCCAATAGAAAAGCAGCAGGCGAAAACCCAAATGCTTCTGGATCTTCTTCAAGAATAGTTTTGACGGCTGAAGCTAAAATTTTAGCAGATAATTTTAGAGCCAACAAAGGAAGTTTACCTTGGCCAGTAGAAAAAGGATTTGTTTCCTTATGGTATGGCGAACAACCACACCCAATTTATCCAAGTTTGGTTATTCATAACAGTGGTGTCGAAATCACCACAGAAAGAGGGGCCAATGCGAGAGCCGTTTTTGGTGGAGAAGTTTCGAGTGTTATTATTTTATCTCCTGTAAACAAAGCAGTTATGATACAGCACGGAGATTATTTTACAGTATATCAAAATTTAAGTTCGGTTTCAGTAAGCAAAGGTGATAAAGTTACGGTAAAACAAAATTTAGGAAAGATAAGAACAAATGGTGATGGTAATACGATTTTAAAGTTTACCATTTCACAAAACACTACCTATGACAATCCAGCTAGTTGGTTGTTTCATATGTAGTTTTAAATAAAATGATAAACAGCACTATTTTATTGGTTAAAGATAGAATAGTGCTGTTTTTTAATGAAATCATTCAGTAAGTTTGCAGTATATAAAAATCGCAATGTCAAAATATTATTTAAGCTTTATTTTTCTTATCTCAACGGCTTTACTTTGGAGCCAAGACAGCCAAAAAAAATTGGAAGAACGTAAGGCCAAAATTCAAAAAGAAATTCAAGAAAACGAAACCAAACTTCAAACGGTAAAAAAGCAAGAAAAAACAGCTGCTAAGGCAATTGTTATTCAAAAAAATAAAATTAAACTCAAAGAAGAATTAATTGCAACTACCGAAAAACAAAAAACACTACTTGGGAATTCAATAGCCCAAAATCAAAATCAAATAAAAAAATTAGAAAAAGAACTTCAATTACTCAAAGCCGATTATAAAAAGATGATTATACAATCGTATAAAAGTCGTTCGGAAGAGAGTAAAGCAATGTTTATTTTGTCGTCTAATAGTTTTTTGCAAGCCTATAAAAGAGCACAGTATATGAAACAATATACTAATTATAGACGCATGCAAGGACAAGAAATACAATCCAAAGCAAACAAATTGTATGCTTATAATGCCAAATTAGATATTCAAAAAAGTGATAAGGAAAAGCTTATAGCCGAAAATGATAAAGAAAGATTATCATTGGAACAAGAAAAAATAGAGCAAGAAAAATTGATTGCTTCTTTGAAGAAAGATAAAAGTTCGATCATCGCTTCGATCAAGAAAAAACAAATAGAGTCGAAAGCAATAGACCGAAAAATTGACAAGTTAATTCGTGCTGCAATCGCCGAAGCCAATAGAAAAGCAGCTTTAGAAAAAGCCAGAAAAGAAAAAGCTATAGCCGATGCAAAAGCCAAAGCTATTGCACTAGAAAGAGCCAAAGCTTTAGAAAAGAAAAAAGAAATAGAAAAAGCAAATGCATTGGCAGCAGCCAAAGCCAAAGCCAATTCTAAACCAGCTCCAAAACCAATACCGATTCCAAAAGAAGTCGAAAAAGTTATCGCTAAAACCGATATTCCAGAAAGTGCCAAAACACCAGTTTCTTCTACCAAAATGATTTTGTCGCCAGAAGACAAAGTAGATTCGGATAATTTTAAAGCCAACAAAGGTAAATTGCCATGGCCAGTAGAAAGCGGATTTATTTCCTTGGGTTACGGAGACCAAGCCCATCCCGTTTACAAATCATTGGTAATACACAATAGCGGATTAGAATTCTCGACCATTGCAGGAGCCAATGCCAGAGCTGTTTTTGAAGGTGTAGTAAGTAGTGTTATTATTATTTCTCCAGTAAACAAACTAGTTATGCTGCAACACGGTGATTTTTTTACCATATATCAAAACCTGAGTTCTGTTAGTGTTGGAAAAGGCGATAAAGTAAGTATGAAGCAATCCGTTGGAAAAATTCGTACCAATGGTGAAGGTAAAACAGTCTTAAAATTTGCCATTACTCAAAACACAACCTATACCAACCCCAAAACATGGTTATCGAGCCGATAATTAAGAAAATTAGTAAAAATTTTAAATTATCATTTCAAAATATAAATTATATTTGATAGATATTAAACTGAAATAATTATGAATTCGAATAACCCTTTTTTAAACAACAAAACATTTTCTAGAGCTTCAAGCAACAATCAAGTGTATGATGCAGTAGTTATTGATGAAAATCAATACATGACCGTTTCGGGAACCATCAATAGAAGTTTAATTCTTTTCTTATTATTGATAGCTTCTGCAACGGTAATTTGGTGGGCTACTTTCAATGGCATGAATCCAATGGTTCCAGTAATCGGAGGAGCAATTGTAGGACTAATTTTGGTCGTTATTTCGGCTTTCAAACCAGAATATTCTCCGTATTTAGCTCCAGGATATGCCCTTTTTGAGGGATTGTTTATAGGTGGAGTTTCGGCTATTTTTGAAGCACAATATCCTGGAATCGTTACACAAGCAGTAGGAGCCACTTTTGTAACTTTTGGAGTTTGCCTAGGATTATATAAATACAAAATCGTAAAAGTAACCGAACAATTCAAATCAATTGTCATAGCAGCAACATTTGCCATAGCAACTTATTATTTAATCTCATGGTTGTTCTCATTATTCACAAGCTTTACACCAGTACACCACGGAAACTCAATGATGAGTATCGGAATCAGCGTGTTTGTAATTGTAGTGGCAGCACTAAACTTATTCTTAGACTTTGATAGAATCGAAGAAGGAGCAAAACAAGGAATGCCAAAATACATGGAATGGTATGGCGCAATGGGATTAATGATTACATTAGTTTGGTTGTACATCGAATTTTTAAGATTGCTATCAAAATTGAACAAAAAATAAGCACATTAGCATTACATAATACCAATACCCTTCAGGAAATGAAGGGTATTTTTTTTTGAAGCAGTATGATAAGGCATTTTCTGCAAATAATAGTCCCGCTCTCCGCTACAATCTTGCCCTGCGAACCCCGCAGGACAAGGATTTTCACTACGATCGGGGCTAAAAGGCAAGATTTCGCATTTTTGCCAAGAAGATCAGAAACCTTTGAGAAAAATAAAAACGAAACAATCAAACTCAAATTATTAAATTTGCAGTCTTATTTAGAGATATGTTAGAAAAAGAAATAATAAATTTTGAAAGAACGGCTATTGTTGGTATTGTAACCCAAAACCAAACCGAGGAAAAATTGCATGAATATCTCGATGAATTAGAGTTTTTGACATTTACAGCCGGAGGCGAAGTGATAAAACGATTCTGGCAAAAGATGGAAAGACCTAATCCAAAGACCTTTCTAGGAACCGGAAAAATAGACGAAATCAATCTTTTTGTAAAGGAAAACGGAATATCGACTGTTATTTTTGATGACGAGCTTTCGCCTTCACAACAAAAAAATATTTCTCGAATTATCGATTGTAAAATCTTGGACAGAACCAATCTAATTCTGGATATTTTTGCACAAAGAGCCGAAACATCATATGCTAGAACTCAGGTAGAGTTAGCACAATGCCAATATTTATTACCAAGACTTTCAGGTTTATGGACACACCTTGAGCGTCAAAAAGGAGGTATCGGTATGCGTGGTCCTGGAGAAACCGAGATCGAAACCGATAGACGTATTGTTCGGGATAGAATCTCTTTGCTCAAAGAAAAAATCAAAACCATCGATAAGCAAATGGGCGTGCAGCGCAGTAATCGGGGCGCCATGGTTCGTGTAGCTTTGGTAGGATACACCAATGTCGGAAAATCAACTTTGATGAATGCCATTGGGAAAAGCGATGTGTTTGTCGAAAACAAACTTTTTGCAACATTAGATACAACAGTTCGAAAAGTAGTAATCAAAAATTTACCATTTTTGCTTTCGGATACGGTTGGATTTATTCGAAAATTGCCTACACAATTAGTTGATTCATTCAAGAGTACTTTGGATGAAGTTCGCGAAGCCGATTTGTTATTGCACGTTGTAGATATTTCGCATCCAGATTTTGAAGATCACATCGCGTCTGTTAATCAAATCTTGTTGGATATCAAAGCAGGGGATAAGCCTGTAATTATGGTTTTTAACAAAATTGATGCCTACAAACATTTGACTATAGATGAAGATGATTTAATGACCGAAAAAACACCGAGACATTTTACTTTAGAGGAATGGAAACAAACTTGGATGCACCGTTTAGGTGGCAAAAATGCTTTGTTTATATCGGCCTCTCAAAAAGAAAATTTTGAAGAATTTAGAGAATGTGTTTACGAAGCAGTCCGAAAAATTCACATTACCCGATTTCCTTATAACAAATTTTTGTATCCAGATTATAAAGACGCTATAGAGAAAGAAGAAGATAATGAATAACACAAAAAAGACCTTTTAGTAATTGCTAAAAGGTCTTTTTGATTGATTTAAAAGTTATAATTCAGTCCTACACCAAATACTTCTTTGGTTTGAAAACCTGAAAAGGCATCATCGTCATATATGGTTTGGAAATTAAAATTAGCTGTTAGTAATTTATTGATTTTCATAACAATAATTAAATTGTAATTGATGTCAATATTTTGAGGTTTTTCTAAATAGTTAGAATATAAATTCAAAAGGTTTTCAGCCGTAACATTTTCCATTATCGTGAATTTATAATAAGCCGATGCATTAAATCCTAACTGATATAAAACACTTTTATTGGTTGCTACTCCAAAATAAGCTCCATCTACATAACCTGGTATTGAAGTGTAAAAGCTATCAACAAAAGTAAATTTGGAGGTCAGTGGAGCTAAATTTATTTTAAAATTATCATTCTTTTTCCAATACATACCAGGACCAAATAGTAAATAACCTGGAGACATGAAATCGGTGTTTTCTTCTCTTATTTCGGCACCATTTTCATCAGTGGAATATAAATATCCTTTGGTAAATTGTGTTCTAAAATTAGCCAGAAATGAGTAGTACCAATATCCATCTGTTTTTTGAGCTACGATAGAATTAATCTCAAGTTGGTCATCTGTTTTCTTTTCAAAATTAGCATTTTGAGTTTGAAGCAAACCATAAGAGGCCATGATTCTATTTTCCCAAGTAAATTTATCTTTTTTGTAATCTATTTTATAGTCAAGACCAAGGTTTCCAGAGAAACTGTTTTCACCTCCAGCAACCCAGTTGCTAAAGCTAGCTTGGTTAAAAAGAAATGTAAGTTTCCCTTTTGATTTCCAACCATTCGGAATAGTGTCATCGATGGTTTTGGCTGCGTCTTGTGTTTTTTTGATTAATTCTTTTTCAGAATCTTGTGCGTGTAGTACTACTGTTAGGGGGAGTAGTAAAACTAATGACATGATTTTTTTCATTATCTAGTGGGATTGGTTATTCACAAATATAACTAAAATTAAAACGAAGAGAAAGAAGCTTGATTGTATAGGGATAATTATTTTTTAGCTTTTTTATACAAAGGGACAGCAGAACAGGCCTCACCATACATAATGCTTCGGGCAAAAGGTTGCAAGTATTGTGCGGCTAAAATGTAGGCTTGAATTGGAACAGGTTTTTTAGAACAACCTTTTATAATTACAGGTTTGTCTTGATAAACGGTATAATCAATAACTGGTAAAATTGTTTCATATAATGCCGAATCTAGATCTTCAATTGTACCTTCTACTATTTTTTTTGCATAAGGAGCCAGATGCATCGTAACCAAAATGGTAGCCCATTTAGGAATAATAGCATCTGTACTACATGAAACTGCTACATATTGATCTTGGTATTTTGACCAGTCTTGATTAAGGAGTTGTTCTCTAAAATCCTTCTCTTTTAATAACAACCCTTCATAAAGCCATTGCGAAATGTCGATTTGAGTTCGAATTCCTATTGGATAATAATCCTCGAGATCAAAAACCTCTAAGACACTATTGGCTACTTTGTTGATGATTTCGTCCATATTTTAATTAGTGTTCAGTATTCAGTTTTTTAATGTTTCGTTATTCCCTGTTTACTAAAAAACTGAATACTGTCAACATGTTATTAGAGCATTCCTAATTCTAATTTAGCTTCTTCGCTCATTAAATCTTTACTCCAAGGCGGATCGAAGGTAATTTCTACTTCAACATCTTTGATGTTTTCTATACCCTTAATTTTTTCTTCCACTTCTTTAGGTAAACTTTCTGCAACTGGGCAGTTTGGTGAAGTTAGTGTCATTAATATTTTTACTTCATAATCAGTATTGACCATTACATCATAAATCAATCCCAATTCGTAAATATCTACAGGAATCTCAGGATCGTAAATGGTTTTCAATTTCTTTACGATAGATTCTCCTAATTCTTCGGTGTTTATTTCTACTTCCATAATTGTTTTTTTGGAACCATATAAGAGCGTTCTTTTAATGGTTTAATTTAGATTTTTTAATTTTTTTTAGCATCAAATGCCAATGCATACATTTTAATATTTTTTACCATAGATACTAAACCATTGGCTCTAGTTGGAGAAAGATGTTCCTTTAATCCAATTTCGTCTATAAAATCAGTATCGGCATTTAATATATCCGATGCTTTTTGATTTGAGAAAGCTCGAATTAAAATAGCGATTATTCCCTTAGTCAAAATAGCATCACTATCGGCTGTAAAAACGATAGCATCACCGTTTTGTTCGCCCTGTAACCATACTTTAGACTGGCATCCTTTGATGAGATTATCGTCTGTTTTTAGTTCTTCTTTGATTAAGGGAAGATTTTTTCCCAATTCAATGATGTATTCATAGCGTTGCATCCAGTCGTCAAACATAGAAAACTCGTCTATAATTTCGTTTTGTATTTCTTTTATTGTCATTCTTCTTTTTTTGAAAAGGATAGTAATATGTTTACTATTTTTTTTATTTTTTCGGGCGGATTCCCATGATCGAAAGTTTGACTTTCGTAGGTTTTGCCTTTATAGGTTATTTTCAAATTTGCCATTGCAGCTCCGTCATGAAAACGTTTCTGTGAAGGAGCTTTTAAATTGGGTATTTCCTCCAAATTTACTTTTTCAAACGCGGCTATCAATGAACTTAATTGAGAATCTGTCAATGCACTCGATTCGGATTTTCCGTCTCTTTCGGTTGTTAATGATAGCGTTTTATTTTCAACAACGGTTTTAGCATAAAATCCCCTTGTATTGGCAACATACTCAATTTTTGCTGTAATCAAATCTTGATTGATTTGGTCTTGACAATTATTTCCAACGAGTAGTGTTACGAATAAAACAAGGATAATTTTCATTTTACGAAAGCATTAGGGTTGCTTTTTTTACTCCTTCAACCATTGCATCAATTTCTTCTTTTGTATTGTAAAATGAAAAAGAGGCTCTAATGGTTCCAGGAATTCCAAAGAAATTCATGATGGGCTGAGCACAATGATGTCCGGTTCTAACAGCGATTCCTAATTTATCAATAATTGTTCCGATGTCGTACGGATGAATACCTTCTATATTAAAAGAGATTACTGAAGTTTTGGCTTCTGAAGTCCCATAAATTTTGAGCCCATCTATTTCCAACAAACGTTTTGTTGCGTACTCCAACAATTCCAGTTCTTGTTTCTGAATGTTTTCAAAACCAATTTCATTCATATAATCGATGGCGGTTCCTAGAACAATTCCTCCAGCAATATTTGGCGTTCCCGCTTCGAATTTATGGGGTAAATCAGCATAAGTCGTTTTCTCAAAGGTAACTTCTTTAATCATTTCGCCACCACCTTGATACGGCGGTAATTTATTGAGCCAAGCTTCTTTTCCGTATAAAATTCCAGTTCCGGTTGGGCCACACATTTTATGTCCTGAAAACACATAAAAATCACAATCCAAAGCCTGAACATCTGGTTTCAAATGCGGAACTGCTTGTGCACCATCTATTAAAATAGCCGCACCAACTTCATG
The DNA here is from genome assembly GCF_040045115.1 of Flavobacterium adhaerens. Taxonomy (NCBI): domain Bacteria; kingdom Pseudomonadati; phylum Bacteroidota; class Flavobacteriia; order Flavobacteriales; family Flavobacteriaceae; genus Flavobacterium; species Flavobacterium adhaerens. Next base: position 91,615 of record NZ_JBDLZX010000013.1, read on the forward strand.
AGCTTTATCAATCATATATTTAATTGGGTTAATAGTTCCCAATGCGTTCGAAATATGATTTACTGTAACGATTTTGGTATTTGGCGAAAGCAATTTGTCATACTCACTCATGATTAATTCCCCTTTTTCATTCATTGGAATTACTTTGAGTGTGGCTCCAGTTTTTTCGCAAAGCATTTGCCAAGGCACTATATTACTGTGATGTTCTAGTGATGAAACCAATACTTCGTCTCCAGGTTTTAAAACAGAAGCAAATCCGTTGGCTACTAAGTTAATTCCAAAAGTCGTACCCGAAGTAAAAAGCACTTCGTGAAGGTGTTTGGCATTGATATGATTCTGTACTTTCCCCCGCGAAACTTCATAGGCATCTGTTGCCAATTGGCTCAAAGTGTGAACTCCTCTGTGTATATTGGCATTGATTTCTTGATAATATTTTTCAATCGCATCCATAACCACTTGTGGTTTTTGCGAAGTTGCACCGTTATCAAAATATACTAATGGTTTTCCGTTTGCTTTCTGAGAAAGAATAGGAAAATCGGCTCTTATTTTTTGAATATCTAACATTGTTTTATTTAGATTTTTTCTAAACACAAAAGTAACACAATTCATTCAGTTTTCTATAAAACAATAGTTAATAATTCCAAAAGCAGTATGTAAATGAAGCTATTTGACTATAAAACAAATGGGCAATTTTTTTGGGAGCAAAATCCATAAGGCATCTTTGGTTACAGGGTTCCTGCTCTTCGCTACAATCTTGTGAGTCGAACACCGACTCACAAGGATTTTCACTACGATCAGGGCTAAGGGCCAATATTTGGCATTTTTGTAATTCTTCAAATGGAAAACACGATGCTCATTTTTGGTTGAATTTCAATGCACCTAGAGATATGTATTCATGGCAATGACCATTAAAGAAAAAAAAAATATTATTATATCATAGGATTTAGTTATCTTGAGAATAGGTTTATATGGGATTCACATTTTGATTTTAATAGGTTGTTGAAAGTGTAAAGAAATAATATAGGATGAAGCAAAATAAAAAAATACTAATTTCAATTTTAATGTGTGTGATTGGCTTTATTTTGAATGGTTTAGCTTGGTCAACTATAATTAGTCATCCTTATAATTCGATTTGCTTAAATTTAGGACTTGGATTATCATTTTTTGGGGTTATATTTTTTATTTATTCCTTGATAAAGAAATAGCAGAAATAAAAAACCCTTTCAAAGTTTTGAACTCTGAAAGGGTTAACTATTTTGGGTAAATTTATTCTACAAATCAAATCCCAATTTCACTCCTAATTTCATGGCGATGATTTTGGTAATTCTTTGTTTCAATTCTGGTATTTTGATGTTTTCTATTACGGCATTCGAGAACGCATACATCAACAAAGCTTTGGCTTCTTTTTTCGGAATACCGCGTTGTTGCATATAGAACATGGCTGTTTCGTCTAATTGCCCAACAGTACAACCGTGAGAACATTTTACATCATCAGCAAAAATTTCTAATTGTGGTTTGGCATTGATAGTTGCCTTGTCACTCAAAAGAATGTTGTTACTTTTTTGGAAAGCATTTGTTTTTTGAGCTTCTTTTTCAACAAATACTTTTCCGTTGAAAACTCCATTAGAGCGATCGCTAAATATTCCTTTATAATCTTGGAAACTCTCGCAATTTGGACTTGCATGGTTTACCAAAGTATAGTGATCTACGTGTTGTTTGTCGCCAATAATTGTAATTCCGTTTAGCGTACTTGTTAAGCGTTCTCCAAAGTGGTAGAAGTTCAAATTGTTTCTAGTTAAATTTCCTCCAAATGAAAACGTGTGAACCGAAACATGACTTTCTTGTTTTTGAGAAACATAAGTATTGTCAATTAGATTGGCTTCTAAATTATCATTTTGAATTTTGTAATAATCTACAATACCGCGTTTTTGAGCAAAAATTTCAGTAACCGAATTGGTCAAAACTGGATTGTTGTTTAAACTTTGATGACGCTCGATAATTTGCACATGCGAATTTTCGCCAACAATAACTAAGTTTCTTGGTTGTACCAAAAGAGCCGTTTCGTTACCAGTAGAGAAATACATGATTTCGATAGGTTTATCTACGACTTTTTTCTTTGGTATATTGATGTAAGCTCCTTCATTAGCAAAAGCTGTATTCAATGAGGTTAAGCTTTCGTCTTTGCTTGCAATTTGATTAAAATAAGTATCAATAACCATTTTGTATTTTGGTTTGTTTAATGCTGAAGACATCAAACAAACATCAATACCGTCATGTGTGGTTGAAGATAAGTGTGAGCTAAATATACCATCAACAAAAACTACTTTATAAGTATCTATTTCATGTATAAAGTATTTTTTTACATCACTATATTGAATCGCATTTTCTGATTTTGGAAAAACACTAAAATCATTTTTTAGTATAGCACTTAATGAAGTAAATTTCCAAGATTCTTCTTTTTTGGTAGGGAAACCTTTATTTTCAAAGTTTTTTATAGCTGCTGTTCTCACATCGTGAAGTTCAGAGTGAACATCTACGCGTTCTTCAAAAGCCATAAAAGACGATAGTAATTTTTCTTTTAAATCCATATTGTTTATTGTTCAAAGTTTAAGGTTTAAATGTTTAAAGTCATAGACAACTTCAAACTTTAGACTTTAAACAAATTTTATACTTCTTGTTCTTGTTTAATCCAGTCGTAACCTTTTTCTTCTAACTCGTAAGCCAATTCTTTTGTACCCGATTTTACAATTTTTCCGTTGTAAAGTACGTGAACAAAATCTGGAACGATATAATCTAATAATCTTTGGTAGTGAGTGATTACTACAATAGCATTTTTCTCGCTTTTTAATTTGTTTACACCGTTGGCAACAATACGTAAGGCATCAATATCAAGACCAGAGTCGGTTTCGTCTAGGATTGCCAATTTTGGATCCAACATTGCCATTTGGAAAATTTCGTTACGTTTTTTCTCTCCACCAGAGAATCCTTCGTTTAGAGAACGAGATAAAAATTTACGGTCAATTTCTAATAATTCCGATTTTTCACGAATTACTTTCAGCATTTCGTTGGCTGGCATTTCTTCTTGACCATTTGCTTTACGAGTTTCGTTGATAGCCGTTTTCATAAAGTTGGTTACCGAAACACCTGGAATTTCTACTGGATATTGAAATGATAAGAAAACTCCTTTGTGTGCTCTTTCTTCAGGAGCCAATTCTGAAATATCTTCATTTTCTAAAAGAATTTCACCATCGGTTACTTCATAATTTTCGTTTCCAGCAATAATAGCCGAAAGTGTACTTTTACCAGCACCGTTTGGTCCCATGATCGCATGAACTTCTCCTGCTTTTACTTCAAGGTTGATACCTTTTAATATTTCTTTGTCCCCGATTGAGGCGTGTAAATTTTTTATTGATAACATTTTCTGTTTTTGTTTATTCGTAATGACCTTTTAGTGATATAATACTTAGAATATTTACAGTGTTTTCGTCTATAATTTCGTAAATAATTCGGTGTTCCTGATTTATTCTCCTTGACCAGTAACCTGATAAATTATGTTTTAATTGCTCTGGTTTACCAATTCCTTCAAAAGGATGCAATTGAATGTCTTCAATTAAAGAATATATTTTCTTCAGTATCGATTTATTGCCTGATTTTATCCAAAAATTTAAATCTGCTTTGGCTTTACTTGAAAAATCTATTTGCATAAATCTTTCAATTCTTCCATTGTCATTCTAATTCCTTTTCCTTCTCTAACTTCTTTTGCTGCCTCCAAAATCTCTTTGACAAATTCTGGATTATATGGTTTCTCTTTTTCTTCAATAATTTCAAAACCAAGAGATTTTGCCAATGACTTCAACACTGGAAAATCTTTTTTCTTTACATTTCTTAAAGTGATATCCATATCTTTTCGTTTTTATTATCCTACAGAACCTTCCAATGAAATTTCAAGCAATTTCTGTGCTTCTACAGCAAACTCCATAGGTAACTTATTCAATACATCTTTACTGAATCCGTTTACAATAAGAGCAATTGCTTTTTCGGTTGGAATTCCACGTTGGTTGCAATAGAAAACTTGGTCTTCACCAATTTTACTGGTTGTCGCTTCGTGTTCAATTTTGGCCGAAGGATTTTTACTTTCTATATAAGGGAAAGTATGTGCTCCACAATTATTCCCCATTAATAAAGAGTCACATTGCGAAAAATTTCTAGCATTTTCGGCTCTAGCTCCAATTTGAACTAAACCTCTATAACTGTTTTGGGATTTTCCTGCTGAAATTCCTTTAGAAATAATTGTCGATTTACTGTTTTTCCCTAAATGAATCATTTTGGTTCCAGTATCGGCTTGTTGAAAATTGTTGGTAACGGCAATCGAATAAAATTCTCCAATTGAGTTATCTCCTTTTAAAACTACCGATGGATATTTCCAAGTAACGGCAGAACCTGTTTCAACTTGTGTCCAAGAGATTTTAGCATTGTTCTCGCACAACCCTCTTTTGGTTACAAAATTGAAAACCCCTCCTTTACCTTCTTTGTTTCCTGGATACCAGTTTTGAACTGTTGAATATTTTATTTCGGCATTTTCTAATGCGATTAATTCTACAACTGCAGCGTGCAATTGATTTTCATCACGAGTAGGAGCAGTACAACCTTCTAAGTAAGAAACGTAACTACCTTCGTCAGCAATTAAAAGTGTTCTTTCGAATTGTCCTGTTCCAGCTTGATTGATTCTAAAATAAGTTGATAATTCCATTGGACAACGAACTCCTTTTGGGATATAACAGAACGATCCGTCTGAGAAAACAGCCGAATTTAGTGCTGCATAAAAGTTGTCTTTTTGAGGAACAACTGTACCAAGATGTTTACGAACTAATTCTGGATGTTCTTTAATGGCTTCGGAAATACTCATAAAGATGATTCCTTTTTCGGCCAAAGTTGCTTTAAAAGTTGTTGCTACCGACACAGAATCCACAACAATATCCATAGCGATATTGTTCATCTTTTTTTGCTCGTCAATAGAGATTCCTAACTTTTTGTACATTTCTAAAAGTTCTGGATCTACATCCTCGAGTGTTTTGTTTGGATCTGCTTTTTTGGGAGCTGAATAGTAAGATATGGCTTGAAAATCTGGTTTCTCATAATGAACATTTGCCCATTCTGGTTCTATCATTTCTTGCCAAGCTCTGAAAGACTCAATTCGCCAATCAGTCATCCATTGTGGTTCGTCTTTCTTTTTAGAGATAGCACGAACAATATCTTCGTTTAAACCAATAGGAAATGTTTCAGATTCTAATTCAGTATAAAATCCGTATTCGTATTCTTTGGTTTCTAATTCGATTTTTAAATCGTCTTCGGTATATTTTGACATTGTTTTTTTTATTGAAAGATTTAAAAATTGAAGGATTGAATATTTAAATCACTCCGATCATCTTTAAATCTTTAAATTTTTCAATCATTTAATTGGTTTAAAGGGAAAACGATTCTCCACAACCGCAGGTTCTACTTGCATTTGGATTATTAAAAACGAATCCTTTTCCGTTTAATCCTCCTGAAAATTCTAATATTGTTCCAGCTAAATAGAGGAAAGATTTTTTTTCGACTGCAATTTTTATATCGTTATCCTCAAATATTTTGTCGTCTTCGTTTTTGTTTTTGTCAAATTTCAAATCATAAGACAAACCAGAGCATCCACCGCTTTTCACACCTACCCTTACGTAGTCAATAGCAGCATCAAAACCATCGTCTTTCATCAAATCGATGATTTTCTTTTTGGCAGTATCAGAAACTTGTATCATGTGTTAGTATTTTTTAAGTAAATGATTCATAAATAGTTCAAAATTGAAAGCTAAATATGATAATTATCATTTACATTTTATTTTTTTTGTTTAATTGATTTGCAAAGATACTATATAAATTACTTTTTTACATAATTGCTAACATTTATATAACTAATAAGAAAATAGATATTTGTTATATATTACCTTATAGGATGGTTTTAAGTAATAAAAGAGAGATTTTTTTGAATTTTGAAATGGTTGAATTCACAGTATTTTATAGCAATGGAGTTTTTGAATTTATATCTTTGAAGTAAATTAGATTTAAAGAAAAGTTATGAAACTATATCCTATAGAAACTGGAAATTTTAAATTGGATGGAGGAGCCATGTTTGGTGTAGTACCAAAAGTTCTTTGGAATAAAACGAATCCTGCCGATGAGAAAAACTTAATTGATATTGCAGCTCGTTGTTTGTTAATAGAGGATGAAAATCGGTTAATTTTGATCGATACTGGAATGGGAAACAAACAATCGGATAAATTTTTTGGATATTATTCGCTTTGGGGAAATCATAATTTGGATGCTTCTTTAGCTAAGTTTGGGTTTCACCGTGATGATATTACTGATGTTTTTATGACACATTTGCATTTTGATCATTGTGGAGGTAGTGTACAATGGAATAAAGATAGAACAGGATACGAGCCAGCTTTTAAAAACGCTAAATTCTGGACGAATGACAATCATTGGGAATGGGCGACAAAACCAAATGCAAGAGAAAAAGCTTCTTTTTTGTCTGAAAATATTTTACCGATGCAAGAAAGCGGTCAATTGGAATTTATTAAAAATCCTAATTCAAATTTTTTAGGAACTTCAGAGTTAGGTTTTGGAATTTTGTTTGTGGATGGTCATACCGATAAACAAATGATTCCACATATTCAATATCAAGGGAAAACTATCGTTTTTTGTGCAGACTTATTACCAACAGCAGGGCATTTGCCATTGCCGTATGTGATGGGTTACGATACACGTCCGTTACTGACAATGGATGAAAAAGCTGATTTTTTAGATTTGGCAGCAACCAATAATTACTATTTATTTTTAGAACACGATGCCCACAATCAAATCATCACTGTTCAAGAAACCGAAAAAGGAATACGATTAAAAGAAGTTTTTACATGTGAAGATATTTTCTAAAACAAAAAACCCATTTTCAATAAAAAGAAAATGGGTTTTTTAGTTGAACTAAATTTTAATTATTCTATTATAATTTTCTTTGCTGAAGCAACATCTTGATTGATTAAGTATAGGTTGGATATGCAAATAAAAACTGCACATTAAGTTAAGCTACATTTTTGTAATTAATTTGATTGTTAAATTCTTCAATAG
>NZ_JBDLZX010000014.1:0-85774 GCF_040045115.1 Flavobacterium adhaerens
ACTCAAGCGGCCAACGAGGGCAGACTGTAAATCTGCTGTGAAAACTTCGCAGGTTCGAATCCTGCTCTCCCCACAAAAAAGTCCTAATTTTCATTAGGACTTTTTTTTTTGCTCTCAAATTAAGTTTTAGTTAGATTAATGGATCAATCACAAAAGTTGGGGAGGAAATAAAATAATACAGATATTTGCATCCAAAATCATAGAAATTGGATAGTTATATAGAGTTATTAAAACTAGTTCTCCCAGAATTTCTAATCGAGCATTTCGAATTAGTTAGAACACAAACATTAGAAGAAACCCTTCATATTTATTTTGAAGAAAAAGCCCGTATTCCTGAAGAGTTCAACCATCTTCAGTTGGTTTCCAAAGGATTCTTAAATGAAATAACCATCCAGGATTTCCCTCTGAGAGGAAAACACGTCTATCTCCACATAAAAAGACGCAGATGGACTAACAAGTTATCAGGAGAAATTCTACAACGTGATTGGAATTTGGTTGCTAAAGGAACTCGAATAACGAGTGACTTTGCAGCTTTTTTAAAAGACATTAATCGATACTAAAGCAACCGACTGTACCACAATTGGTGGATTCTTTGGTGTTAGTGGAAAAAAACTTTTGCGTCAATACAAAAACAAACTCAGCGACTTTAAACAATGGAACGAAAAACCACATGCAAAAGAGTGGTTGATATTTCCTAAAAATATCTCTCCATACCTTTCTCTTGATGAAGTTGCCCTTACCAACGGTGAGCTATACACTGTATTAACCAGTAAAAAAGCAAAAGGTAAAAAAGGAAGCATTGTGGCTTTAATTGCCGGAACTAAAGCAGAAACCGTTATAGAACACATTCGAAGAATTGACGAAAAACTAAGAAGAACCGTAACAGAAATCACCTTAGATATGGCCAATTCGATGAAACTTATTGCTAAAAAATGTTTCACAAACGCAACTCAGGTAATCGACAGGTTTCATGTGCAAAAATTAGCATTGGAAGCACTTCAAGAGCTCCGTATTAGTCATCGTTGGATTGAAATGGACAACGAAACTATCCAATTAAAAAAAGCGAAGGAAAACCAAATCAAATTCATTCCGGACACACTGAGTAATGGGGATACAAAAAAGCAATTATTGGCAAGAAGTCGATATTTATTGTATAAATGTAAAAGCAAATGGACCAGATCACAACAAGAAAGAGCAACACTGCTTTTTGAACTTTATCCAGATATCAAAAAAGCCTATAGTCTAAATCAACAACTCCGTAGTATTTACAATAATAATAACGATAAAAATATAGCAATGACAAAACTTGCGCATTGGTATGACCAAGTTGAAAAATCAGGGTTTAAAAGTTTTAATATCGTTGTAAATACAATAATGATAAACTACCGGGGTATTTTGAATTACTTTGACAAAAGAAGTACAAATGCATCTGCTGAATCCTTTAATGCTAAAATAAAAAACTTCAGAAACCACTTTAGAGGAGTTAGAAATACAGAATTCTTCTTATATCGCTTAACTAGATTATTTGCCTAATCCCCAAGTTTTGGACTTGATCCAGATTAATTCACAATTAAAACTCCACCATTGTTAGGAATAGACAATTCAATTTCTTGATTTTTTTTAATCTTAACTGTTTTCACACTTCCTTTTAATTGAGTATCATCAGTAAATTGTTGAACCTGTGTTCCAGGATTAAACATTGCTAATTTTACTTTTATTTTGAGCGTCTCTTTTTGAGCATTTACACCCGCAACATACCACTTATCTCCTTTTCGACGAGCCATTAGTACATATTTTCCTGGATATCCACCGAGATAACGAACTTCATCCCAAGTCGTGGGAACCTTTTTCATAAAATCAATTGCCCAATGAGGAGCATCAGTCAGGTTATTTGGTGCCAATGCAAAATGTTGAACTCCACTCTGAAACAATACAGCTGTAGCCAATGCAAAAACATCTGAAGTAATTCGCTTTGATCCTTTATTTGGAATATTATCTGAATTGTAAAATTTATTCAAAGCACTTCCTCCAAAATCCATGCTCCCAACAGTATTTCGCACGAATGGGTGAATTGTTGCATTAAGAGCTTCATTATCGCAACTCCCTTGACCAAAGTGCAAATTTTCGCTCGCCAAAACCGCTTCACTAGAGGCATAATTAGGATACATACGCTCCCAACCGCGTGGCAAAGTACACCCATGAAAAATTACCATAATTCCAAAATCATTAGCATCGGCAAGGATCTCTTCATACAATTGCATCGTAACCTGTTTATCGCCGCCAAAAAAATCTACTTTGATTCCTTTGATTCCTATACTTTTCATCCACTCCATTTCTTTTCGACGAATAAAAGAAGTATTCATCATTCCTTTAGGGCCTTGCGGAGCATCATTCCAGTATCCATTAGAATTGTACCACAAATACAATCCAACACCTTTTGTGGCACCATATTTTGCTAACTCTTCGATTTTTTCTTTTCCAATTTGTGTATCCCAAAGTGCATCAACCAAAATCGTTTGGTACCCCATAGCATTACTAAAATCGATATACTCTTTTTGAACAGGAAAAGTAGTATTGTTATCCATCTTCATGATCCAACTCCAAGAGCCTTTTGTAAATTGATATTCCTGAGAAGCTTCATACTTCGGTTTTACCAAATCAAATGGGATCGTAGTTTCAACAATTGGAGCCAGTGTTTCACCAATTGTAATCGTTCTCCAAGGTGTTTCGCCTGGTAATGTTATTCCTGGAGAAGTTGTTCCATTGCTATTATTTTCTCCAACCATAGGGAATCCAACAGTATAAAGACCATTACTATTTCCTAGCAATCGACTAGCGCAATATTGGCTATCAACCCCAGTTTCTGAAAGCAAAATCCACCCTTTGTTATCTTTCAATTTAAAAAGACAAGGAAAAGTATAACCATTCCCTCTACCATTTTCACCCATTGCAGCATCAAGTATATACGGGATTTCATAACTAGGCATAGTTCGAGCATAACCCACCATTGCATCACTTTGTGCAGAAAGAAAAGTAGTTGAACCTTGTGGCAATATAAAACCTGATGCTTCTTCTTGAACTACACAAGAAAAAGTTTCGTTTTGTGGTTGCACTTTGTACTTGAAACCTACATTGTTATTACTCACCCTAAAAATTACATCTATAGCTCTCTTACCTTCTTTTGTTAATGAGAATATAGCTTGATTTGCCTGATAATGAACTTTACTTTGTTTTATATTGGGTAATTCGTAATTTTCATCAATCTTTGATTCTTTTACATCCGTTTCTAGAGTTAATCCTGAAGTAAAATCTCCGATATTTGTTTTCATTCCGAGTGGAGATTTTTCGATAAACAATTTCCCGTTATAAAAAACATTATAGACAGGTTTACCCTCAATTACCGAAACTGAAACTTCTAATTTACCATCGGGACTACTAATTTTAGATTGAGCTTTTATCACAAAAAAACTGGCTAAAAACAAAAGCGTACAAAATATTTTTTTCATATATTTTTTAATTTAAATATTACTTAACAATTCGAATTTGATAAAATCTAGGAGTTGGTTTGTTTTCTTTTGATTGTATTTTCAAATTGACAACTTCTGTTTTATCGACTTTAAACTGAATAATTTTACTGTCTTTAATATCAAAATCAACTTTTTTATCATTGATCAAAAAATTTACATTATCAAACTTAGATTCATCTAAAACACTTATTTCAAGCAACTTTCCTTGCAAATTTTTATTAGTTAATTGATATGAAATATAAGAGCTAGTATTTCTCCAAAATTTGCCTTCATCATAACCAGAATTACTTTTCTCTCCTTTATAAAGGTGATCGACTTCTGGTTGCTGTTCTCCGCAATTTATTTTATCAATTGTTTTAGCTTCTAGAGCCAAAGCTTCTTTCTCTTGTTGCTGTAATAATTCATTTTTTTTAACAAACTCATCTTTTGTATAAGTTTGAAAATACATTTGATAGCGACTATCATGTACTTCAAAAAAAGGTTGTAATTCTAAAGAATCCAATCGATAATGAAGTTTACCTATTTCTTTGGCTTTTGCCAAATAGCTATCTTTTTCGCCAACTAATGCATATGCTTTATCTAGCGGAAAATATTTCCCACTAGCTACATGCCCCATTCGACTATCATCAGCAAAAAGTCCAGTCAAATCTTCGGTCGAAGTTTTTGCAGCTAACACTATTGGGCCATCAACAAATGCTACCCAATTTGAATCATCGGGTAAATTTTCTAAATGTATTGTCGTTTTAAATCTTACGCTAATCTTATCTTTAGACTTCCATTTTCTTTTGATTGAAAAATAATGTGAGGAATTTTGATTTGAATTTGAATTGGGTTGTAGCTTTCCGTTTACAAAGACTTCAAAACTTTCTGCCCATTTAGGCTGGCGAATATTAATTGCAAATTCAGATGTTTTTTTTAGGTTTAAAAGATACTCCGATTGATTTTGGTAAGGGAATTTTGTTGTTTGTTCCAAAACTAAACCTTTCTCTTCCCAATTTAAAGTTGAAGAAATAAACAAATTGACAAAAACATCAGTATCAGAATGACTATAAATGAGTTCGCCATATTTGGTATGATTTTCTATGCCAGACCCTACACAACACCACATACTCGTACTAGGTTGTGAATAAACTCTATAATGATTAGGGCGAATAGGGGTAAAATATACAAAACCACCTTTTTCGGGATGCTGACTAGACAAAATATGATTATAAAGTGTTCTTTCGTAAAAATCAAGATAGCTAATATCACTTTTCTTCAAAAATAATGCTTTACTCAAACGCAACATATTATAAGAATTACACGTTTCAGGTCCTTGATTTGATTTTAACATACCACTAAAGTCATCCACTGGATTGAAATGTTCTGCAACACTATTGCCTCCAAAAGCAACACTTCGCTTTTGAGTAACATTATTCCAAAAAAATTCTGCCGCATTTAACCAGTCTTTTTTATCTGAAATTGTTGAAATTTTTTCAAACCCAAGAACTTTTGGTATCTGAGTATTAGCATGCAATCCTGTTAACTCATCATGTTGATGTAATAAAGGTTCAAGGAAACTTTTTTGAGAAATTTTTTGTGCTGTTTCAAGATACTTTTTGTCATGGGTAATGATGAATAAATCTGCAAAAGATTCATTCAAACCTCCGTGTTCTGTTTTTAATATATTTTGGATTTGATCATCAGAAAGTGGGCGAATAAGTTCGATAAACCAATCCCCTAATTTCACAAGAACCTCTTTAGCTTTTTCATTACCTGTATATTGGTAGGCATCATTTAAACCCGCAAAGAGTTTGTGAATATTATATAAAGGTACCCAAGTATTATTCAACCCAAATCCGCTACCGTCTATATCTCCTTTATGAATTCTGTCCCAAAAAACTTTTCCTTGCGGAATACCTCCAACATAACCATTTCCATTTTTTTCTTGACAACGAATCAACTCATCAATCATATAATCAAGACGATTCTTTAGCTCAATATTTCCAGTAGCTTCATACATCATCGCTAAAGCCGATAAATAATGACCTGCAATATGACCATCTAACCCAGAACTTTCCCAGTTACCATAACGATCCTCTTTTGTTGGCAACCCTGCATCGATAAGATAAGGAGCCAAAAGTTTGTCTGGATGCAATTCGAGAATGTATTTCAAATCGACATCTTGGGCATTTTTAAACGGGCCGTCCGTAAGTCTTACTTGGTTTAATTTAAAAGTTTGCATTTGGGCAAGAGCCGGGAATGCTAAGAAAAGCATCACTAGATTTACTAAAATTCTATTTTTCATTATTGATTGGTAAAAGTGTAAGTATTATTTTTTTGAGTTGCAAAATCATATAAAAAAGTTGGGCTAACGAGCAAAGGTTCTATAGTTGATTCTTTAGCAATAATTGGTTGAGCTGTTTCATTAACTTGATAAAATACATTCGGATTCGTCCCAGAAGCTTTTTTTAAATTCTTATTGTCTTTGGCTTGCAATTGATTTGGAGTTCTTAGTCTAAGGTTTCCACCTAAATTAGAGTGAATACTCACTGAAATTATTTTTCCGTCTTTCCACTGCAAGTTTGTAATTTCAAAACCGCCTCTAGCTCTGAGTCCACTAATCGAACCACTTTGCAAAGCATCTGGCAATGCTGGCAAAAGATGCAAAGCTTCATCTGAACTTTGCATTATCATTTCGGTAATTCCGGAAGTACATCCAAAATTACCATCTATTTGAAATGGAGGATGAGCATCAAAAAGATTATTATAAGTTCCGCCACCGTCTATATTTACTCCAAGAGGAGTCAATTGATTTTGAATTAAAGCATAGGCATGATTCCCATCCTGCATTTTGGCCCACCAGTTTACCTTCCACCCCATACTCCAACCTGTCGATACATCTCCTCTTTGCAACAATGTATTCTTGGCTGCAGCAAAAAGTTTTGGTGTGCGATAAGGTGAAATTTGGTTTGAAGGATACAAACCGTATAAATGTGAAATATGACGGTGATGGTCTTTAGGATCATCAACATCATCTAACCATTCTTGCAATTGATTGTATTTCCCGATTTGCATGGGTGGTAAACTATTTCGCATCACTTTCAAACTATCGGCAAATGCTTTATCCTTACCTAAAATATCAGACGCTCTAATTGCGGTACTAAATACATCAAAAACGATTTGATTATCCATTGTCGATCCAGCAGTTATAGACGAACCTTGATGTGCTTTTGGAGCATTTTCGGGAGAATTCCCTGGAGCAACAACTAACCAATTAGTAGTAGGATCTTTTACCAAAAAATCTTTATAAAAATCGGCTGCTCCTTTTAAAACAGGATACACAGATTCGAGGTAAGATTTATCACCAGTATAAAGATAATGCTCCCAAATGTGCTGACTTAACCAACCGCCACCAGCGTTCCAAACACCCCAAGTGGCTCCATCAACAGCCCCATTAATACGCCAAATATCAGTATTATGATGTGCCATCCAACCTTTGGCTCCATACATTACTTTTGCTGTTTCCTTACCCGTTTCAGAGAGTTCTTGAATCATTTTCAAAAGCGGTTCATGCATCTCGGAAAGATTAGTTTTCTCAGCAGGCCAATAATTCATTTCGGTATTAATATTAATAGTGTATTTACTATCCCAAGCAGGTTTCATACTGCCATTCCATATTCCTTGAAGATTATCGGGCTGACCACCAGGCTGAGAAGAAGATATTAATAGATATCTACCATATTGATAATATAAAGTAACAAAAGAAGGATCTGAAGTATTTCTAAAATTATTCAATCGCTCATCTGTCGGCATTTGAGCTGCTGCTGTTGTCCCTAAATCTAATTTCACTCTCTTAAAATAGTGCTGATATTTACTAATATGTGCTGTTTTCAATTTATCAAAACTCTTGGTGTAAGCTTTATCTAAAAAAGTTTTAGCTTGCTGAAATTCATTACCACTTATGTCATTATAATTAATAAAATTAGTTGCAATAGATACATAAATAACTACAGAATTAGCCTTATCTATCTGAATCGAATTATCAGTATGGTTTACTTTGCCTCCATCAACTTTAAATCTTGCAAGAGCATTAAATTTTACTTTTCCTTCCACTCCTTCATGACTATTGGTATTGCCCCAAAGTGACAATTCGTTATTTCCATTTACACTATTTTTTTGCATAATATGTTGAGTAGTAAACCGAGCGGAAAAAGTCAACTTTTGTGGTTTATCAGCGGACAACTTTATTACCATAACTCTATCTGGTAAAGAAGTAAAAATCTCTCTTGTAAAATGAACATTATCTACTGTATAAGTTGTTTTGGCTATAGCTTTTTCTATATCTAATTCTCGATAATAATTTGTATAATTCTGTTGATTTATAAAGTTCAACTCCAAATTCCCAACTGGCAAAAACATTTGACCATGTGATTTTTTGGTTATCACTTTTTCATTTGTCAATTTTTGAGCTGCTTTATATTCTCCTTTAAAAATTAGATTTCTAATTTCGTTCAAAGCATCTTTAGCTTCGGGATTGTCATTTCTATTCGGACTTCCGCTCCAAACTGTACTCTCATTTAACTGAAAGATTTCATTCTCAACATTACCATAAACCATTGCAGCTTGAAAACCATTACCTATAGGAAGCGCATTTTCCCAAACATTTCCAGAGGGCTTATTGTACCATAGTTTGATATTAGAGGCATTTTGACCCTCTAAAAAAAAAGGGCTAAAAAGCAAGAAAAGTAAAATCCAGGTTCTTATTTTTCCAATATTGGTGATACAAAATAAACTCATAAGTCTGCCATTGTTTTTTAAGTGTTAAAAATACATTTAAAAACAAATATATGCAATTAAAAATAAAATGCAATCGGTTGTGTTTTAAAATCAAACAATAAATTCTTTTTAGTTACAATTCGACCTCATCAGAAAGCCCCCCACACAACATATAAAGACTAATCAGGAAATTCTATCATTATATTATTAAAAAAAAAAAAATATGAACAGTAAAAAGTAAAGAACTAAATTATATTAAAGTTAACTCTTACTCTTTGTTGTAATACTCTTGCCAAACAAAAACTAAAATTTTATATTTGTTATCAGTAGCCACATCTTGCTAACAGCTCAACTTAGACCATAACACCGTAAAGAACCCTAAAATTAAAACAATGAGATTTTTAATAATTTTTCTAGTAATATGTATCAGTTCATGCAAACAACAAGACAATAATCCCAAAAAGGACATTTCAGATAACACAACTGAATCCAATACTTTGACTTGTGAAAAAACACCTTCTCGTTTTGCTTCAAATGTTAAAGCACCAGAAGGCATGGTCTGGATTCCGGGTGGCGAATTTATGATGGGTACAGATGAGAACGAAGCTTATGCTCCAGAAAAACCATCTCATCCTGTTCGTGTAAATGGTTTTTTTATGGATATAACCGAAGTTACTAATACTGAATTCAAAAAATTCGTAGATGCTACCAATTATAAAACCGTAGCCGAAAGAAAACCAGACTGGGAACAACTAAAAAAGCAAACCCCACCAGGTACTCCAAAACCAGACGAAAAGGATTTTGTTCCTGCCTCTTTAGTATTTAGCCCTCCAAATTATAGAGTTACAAAAGATGATATTTTTCAATGGTGGCAATTTGTACCAGGAGCTGATTGGAAACATCCAGAAGGTCCAAAAAGTAATATTAAAGATCGAATGAATTATCCAGTTGTTCATATTGCTTATGATGATGCATTAGCATATTGCAAATGGGCAGGAAAAAGACTTCCAACAGAAGCCGAATGGGAATTTGCAGCACGTGGAGGATTAGCCCAAAAACGCTATGCATGGGGAGATGATTTTAAATGTGATGGCAAAAATATGGCAAACACTTTTCAGGGAAAATTTCCAGAAGGTGGTATTGCAGAGGATGGTTATCAAACCTCATCTCCTGTTAAAACATTTCCTGCAAATGGATATGGCTTATATGATATGATTGGAAACGTTTGGGAATGGTGTGCCGATTGGTACGATTCTGACTATTATAAAAAAATTGACAAAAGCAAAACACTTGATAATCCAAAAGGACCTGAAAAATGGTACGATCCTAGCGAACCTTATGCTATCAAAAGAGTAACAAAAGGTGGTTCTTTTCTTTGCACTGATAATTATTGTTCTAACTTTCGTCCTGCTGCACGTAGAGGAACTTCTTATGACTCAGGCGCTTCGCATATTGGTTTTAGATGTGTTCAGGATAAAAAATAGTCGTAAACAGTTTTATTCAGCATTTTTATTTTTTTAAATCATTACTAATAAAAATGCTGAACTTATTGAAACACTTATTGGCCGTTACTTTATTCTCAAACAAACTTTTTCACCAATAAAAACAGTAGTTTACACAAACTTATTCAACAACTCGAGGATTTGTTAACAAATAATTAACCTAAACATTTGTATATACAAATATAAAAAGTGTTACATTTGTACCAACAAATAAAACATCAGAAGCTATGAAGATTGAAGATGAATTAAAAAGTACAATTGCATACAGTAAACCCAAAAAAATCGTTTTGAATTTAATGTACACTGTAAACGTGTTAACCGAATGTTTTAATGAAATTATAAAACCTTACGATATTTCGAGTGAACAATTTAATGTTTTACGAATATTAAGAGGCCAAAAAGGACATCCAGCCAATATGTGTATCATACAAGAACGAATGTTGGCCAAAACAAGTAATACTACCCGATTGGTTGATAAATTATTATTAAAAGATTTGGTTACACGAAATGTATGTCCAGAAAACAGAAGAAAAATAGAGGTTTTAATCACACAAAAAGGTTTAGATTTACTGACAGAATTAGATCCTAAAGTAAATGAAATGGAAGAATCATTTGCTCGAAAATTAAATCCAGAAGAACAAATTCTATTGAACAACTTATTAGAAAAATACAGAAACAAATAATTACAAATTATGAGCAACTTCTTAAACAATCAAAATTGGAGATACGCCACAAAGAAATTTGATGCTACCAAAAAAATCTCAAACGAAGATCTAAACACATTAAAAGAAGCCATCCGTTTGAGTTCCTCATCATATGGTTTACAACCTTACAAAGTAATCATTGTAGAAAATCCTGAATTGAGAGCAAAACTACAACCAGCAGCTTGGGGACAATCGCAAATTGTAGATGCTTCACATTTATTTATCTTTGCTAACGAAACAAATATTGGTGACGAAGCTATCGATAATTTTTTAAAATCAATAAGTCTTACAAGAGATACGCCAATTGAATCTTTGACAGGTTATGGTGACTTTATGAAATCTAAAATTTCGACTTTGGATCCAGCTGTAAAAAATATTTGGACATCAAAACAAACCTATTTGGCTCTTGGAAATTTACTAAATGCAGCTGCTGAATTAAAAATAGATGTAACACCAATGGAAGGTTTTGTACCAGATCAAGTAAACGAAATTTTAGGTTTAGACAAACTCAATCTTAATGCTTCACTTATTGCAACTGTTGGTTACCGTCATAAGGAAGACGCAACTCAGTTTAACAAAAAAGTTAGAAAATCACAAGAAGAATTATTTATCACATTATAATAATTACTATTTAAAATCAATTTAAAACAAACACAAAATGAAAAATTTAAAAACAATTGCCTTAGCATTCGTAGTAGCCTTATCTACTGTAGCCGTAAATGCACAAACAAAAAAAATTGATGTAGCAAAAAGTAACATCAACTGGGTTGGGAAAAAAGTAACAGGGCAACACTCTGGAACCGTAGCTTTTAAAAGTGGTGCTTTAGTATTCAAAAAAAATGCATTAACTGGAGGATCATTTACAGTTGATATGAATTCATTAACAGCTACAGACATCACCGGTGAATACCAAGGAAAACTAAACGGTCACTTAAAAGCAGATGACTTTTTTGGAACTGATAAATTCCCAACTTCAACTTTAGTTTTCAAAACCATTGCAAACAAAGGAAACAACGTTTATACAGTAACTGCTGATTTGACAATCAAAGGAATTACTAAACCTGTAACTTTTGACATTACTGTAAAAGGAAATACTGCAACTACAACTTTCAATGTAGATCGTACAAAATATGACATTAAATACAATTCTAAATCATTCTTCGAAAGCATTGGAGACAAAGCAATCTACGATGATTTTGAACTTACTGTAAACTTATCATTTTAATTTAGAGTTTATTTATGAAAAGTACCCTCAACTTTATTGTTGAGGGTATTTTTTTTTAATACAAAATACAACCCAAATAAACTTTTCAAAAACTCTAGTAACCTTATAATGACGTATCGATAACGTTTAGAAAATCACTCCAATAGATTGTTATGGTAATTTTGATAGACCTTAAAATTTAATATTAAAACCTGCAACAATTAGCGTTATGAAATCAAAACTACTTGTCGTCATTATTATTTTATTATCTATTTCCCCGCTTAATGCACAACAAACAAAAGGAATTACTGCAGACACCAACTGGTTTGCAAATTGGACTAACTTTTCGCCTTCGACCACTGTTTACAAACCTACTTCACAAACGCTGGTAGGAATCATAGACAAAGATTTAAAACTAACCAAAAACAATACATACAAACTTGTTGGAACTGTATATATAACCAATAAAGCGGTTTTATCTATAGAACCTGGAACTGTTATTCGTGGAGAAAAAGAATCCTGCGGTACTCTTGTCATTACCAAAGGATGCAAAATAATAGCCGAAGGAACAGCTACTGAACCAATCGTTTTTACATCCAATAGCAATCCAACCTACAGAAGACCTGGAGATTGGGGCGGAATCATCATTTTAGGAGAAGCACCAATTAACAAAGTTGGTGGAGTCAACAATCTAGATTTCAACTTAGAGTCGGATATTAGTTTTTATGGTGGAAATGATGTCAATAGCAATTCTGGGATTTTAAAATATGTTCGTATTGAATACTCTGGACACAAAATAAACGCACTTAAAGAACTAAACGGATTGTCACTAGCGGGTGTAGGAAACGGAACCAAGTTTGATTTTATACAAATTAGCTTTTCAAACGATGATTCTTTTGAAGCTTATGGAGGTGAAGTAAATTTCAACCACTTGATTTCGTTTAGAGCTACCGATGATGATTTTGATTTTACCCAAGGAGTACAATGCACCATTTCAAATAGTGTTGCCATACGTAATCCATTCTCATCCGACAGATCAGGATCACGATGCTTCGAAATAGACTCCTATGACGTAATTACAAATGCTGATATGAGTAAAAAACTAACAAAAATAACGGCTTCAAATATAACCTTAACCAATACCGAAGATAACAACCAAGGGTTAGTTCGAGAAGCAGTTTATATACGAGACAACAGTTACCTTAATATTAATAATAGTTTGGTTGATGGTTTTAGCTGCTGTGTTCTTCTAGAAAACAAAATCATCACATTACCGACCAACTTAGAAAAAATAAACATTCAAGGAATGCAAGTAAACCGCTGCAATGGGGTTGTTCTTAGCGAAAACACCATTTTCAATCGAGAACTTGCAAATTGGTATAATAGTGATACTTTCGCTATAGATGTAACAAAATTAACCAAAACCGAATTGTTTATTAATTCTGATATGAAGGAATATCCCGATTTAAGAACTCGAAATACAAATCCAATCGTATCCAAGTAAGTACGTTGCAAATATTTTTTTTAATCTGTAAGAAGCCTGTCAAAAATAGACAGGCTTCTTTATTGCAAAATAATGCTCTAAAATAGTAATACAATTATTAAAAAAACTTCTTAGAAAACTCATAAATACATTTTTTTAAACTAACTTTATGTAGTTTATAATTGAAACACCCAACTCAAATTCTATATTTCAATCGATTTCGTGTTATTTAAATCTACGAATATATTTATCATTTATTAATTTAAATTATAGCCATATGAAAAACCTTAAATCACTTAGTCTTATTGTATGTATTCTATTTGCTTTTCAAGCAGGAATGGCTCAAACCAATAAAATTGATATCACCAAAAGTATTATCAACTGGGAAGGAGAAAAAATTACAGGTGAACATGTAGGAACTATTAATTTTAAAGATGGATACCTCATTTTTAAAGATCGAAAAATTTCTGGAGGAAGTTTTACCGCAGACATGAAAACATTGTCTAATACAGATCAAACCGGAAGTTCTAAACAAAAACTAGAAGGACATTTAAAGTCCGAAGACTTCTTTAATACAGCTAATTTTACTACAGCTACATTACTTTTTAAAAACGTAGCAAGTGAAGGAAACAACAAATATCTTGTAAATGCCGATTTGACCATCAAAGGGATTACAAACCCTGTACAATTTCATTTAGCTGTTGTAGATAAAAACAAAGCAACAGCATCTGTAAAAGTCAATAGAACTAAATATGATATTAAATACGGTTCTGGAAGCTATTTTGATGATCTTGGCGATAAAACGATTTATGATGAATTTGAATTCAATGTTGTTTTAGTCTTTTAAATAGCTATCATTTAACAAAAAACTCAAAAAAAAATCTTTTTTTTTATTTCGATATCTTTGGTAGAACAAATATCATTTATATATTTGCAAAACAACAAACGCATTATGAGAACAATAACAAACAATACTTGGTGGTGGAACAATTTACGTCAAACGTCGTGAAGTAAGCTCCTATAGTATTATTTGTAAACTATAAAATAAAAAAAGGCTTGTCATCACGACAGGCCTTTTTTTTATTGAAAAAATCAAACAAAGAACAACAAGCAATATTAAATATGAAAACCTATAAACTGCAAACTAATTACAAACAAATACTAGCCGATACGATCACTCCGGTTAGTATCTACTTCAAGATAAGAGACAAATACCCAAACAGTTTACTTTTGGAAAGTAGCGATTACCACGGAAACGACAACAGTTTTTCGTACATCTGCTGTAATCCAATTGCTACTATCAAAATCGAAAACGAAACCATATCTAAAACATATCCAGATGGTGTTTCAGAATCGATAATTATCGAATCAAACACTAATATTCCTAAAATCATTCAAGATTTTTCGGCACAATTTCAATCCAACAAAAACAATTTTAAGTTTATCAACAATGGCTTATTTGGCTATCTTTCGTATGATGCTGTACGTTATTTTGAGAAAGTTACCATTTCCAAAAAAGACGCAACAACTCAAATCCCAGATGCCTATTATGCCGTGTATCAAAACATCATAGCCATCAATCACTTCAAAAACGAAGCGTACATTTTTTGTCATAGTTTAGACGGAAAAAATAATATTTCGGAGATCGAACAATTAATGCAATCTCGAAACATCGCTTCTTATAAATTCACAAAAGAAGGCGAAGGCTCGTCAAATTTAACTGACGAAGAATTCAAACACAATGTAGCTTTGGCAAAAAAACACTGTCATAGAGGCGATGTTTTTCAATTGGTTTTATCCAGACGATTTACACAAGGTTTCAAAGGAGATGAATTTAATGTTTACAGAGCTTTGAGAAGCATCAACCCTTCTCCTTACCTATTTTTCTTTGATTATGGCGATTTTAAAATTTTTGGTTCTTCTCCAGAAGCCCAAATTATCGTAAAAAATCGCAAAGCCGAAATACATCCTATTGCAGGAACTTTTAGAAGAACAGGCGACGATGAAAAAGATGCTGAATTGGCCAAAAAATTATCCGAAGACAAAAAAGAGAACAGTGAACACGTGATGTTGGTTGATTTAGCTCGAAATGATTTGAGCAGAAATGGACACAACGTTGAAGTAGAAAAATACCGAGAAGTTCAGTTTTTCTCACATGTTATTCACTTAGTTTCTAAAGTAACCGGACATTTGCACGATAAAGCGACTACAATGCAGGTGGTTGCCGATACTTTTCCGGCTGGAACTTTGAGTGGTGCTCCCAAACATAGAGCCATGCAATTGATAGAAGACTACGAAAAAACCAACCGTAATTTCTACGGAGGAGCTATTGGAGTTATGGATTTTGAAGGTAATTTTAATCACGCCATAATGATTCGTACTTTTTTGAGCAAAAACCATCAATTACACTATCAAGCTGGAGCTGGTATTGTGGCAAGCTCAGATGAGGAAAGCGAAATGCAAGAAGTATATAACAAACTTAGAGCATTGAATACCGCATTAGAATTGGCAGAAACCATCTAAAAAATTAAAAATGGGACAGATTAAAATTTTTGGTATCCGAAAAGAACTGCATCCAATCAGAGAAAAAGTCTCCGAAATTATTAGCGAATGTATGTTTGAAGCTTTTCAATTTCCTAAAGAAAAAAAAGCACATCGGTTTATTTATATAGACGAAGATAGTTTCTTTTATTTTGAAGGAAGAACCACAAAACATACTATCATTGAAATTAATGCTTTTGAAGGAAGAAGTATCGAATCAAAAAAGAAATTATACCAGTTGCTTTTTGAAAAATTTGAAAAACAACTTGCCATTACTTCTATTGATGTCGAAATCACGATATTTGAAACACCCATGTACAATTGGGGAATTAGAGGAAAAAGTGGTGATGAATTATTGTTGAATTATAAAGTTAATGTATAAATATTATGAAAAAATCCATACTCATTGCTCTCTCAATAATTGCTTTGGCTGCTTGTGAATCTAAAAAAGAAACAAATGCAATTCCGTTAGAAGGAACTTGGCGTCTAATATCTGCTGAAACAATCGAAAATGATTCAACTTTTTCTACATTCAATCCAAAAACAAAAATGATTAAAATTATAAACAAAACCCATTTTGCTTTTTTTAATCACGATTTGAAAAATGGAAAAGACAGTATGGCCGTTTTCTTTGCTGGCGGTGGAAAATACACTTTGAAAGACAGTATTTATACCGAAAACTTAGAGTTTTTCAACAATCGAGACTGGGAAAATAACAAATTTGAATTTGTAGTCCAAATTAACAATGACACTCTGACACAAAAAGGAGTCGAAAAAATAGAAAAATTAGGCATCGATAGAATAATCGTTGAAAAATACGTTCGAGAAAATTAATTTAAAGATTTAATAATTTAAGAATTTAAAGATTGTCACAAACTAACTTTCCAATCTTTAAATCTTTCAATTTTTCAATTATAAAAAAAATGAAAAAAATATTAGTTATAGATAATTACGATAGTTTCACTTACAATCTGGTTCATTATCTGGAAGATTTGGATTGTGAAGTGACCGTTTACCGAAACGATGAATTTGAGATAGACGAAATAGCTCATTTTGACAAAATTTTACTTTCGCCAGGCCCTGGAATTCCCGATGAGGCAGGCTTACTGAAACCCGTTATTGCAAAATACGGCGCTACCAAAAGCATTCTTGGAGTTTGTTTAGGACAACAAGCCATAGGAGAAGTGTATGGTGGAACACTTGCCAACTTAGATAAAGTATATCATGGTGTGGCCACAAAAGTAAAAACATCAGTCAAAGACGAACACTTATTTGACGGTTTAGAAAACGAATTCGAAGTAGGCCGTTACCATTCATGGGTAGTAAATGCTGATTTACCTGAAGCTTTAGAAGCCACATCTTTTGATGAAAACGGACAAGTAATGTCCTTACGTCACAAAACATACGATGTGCGTGGGGTACAATTTCATCCAGAAAGTGTTCTAACTCCTAACGGAAAAAAAATGTTAGAGAATTGGGTAAATAGTTAGTCTTCAGTATTTAGTTTTTAGTAAGCAGTATAAAATATGAAAACAGGCAAAATCCATATTATACTTATTTGTATTTCTGCTTTTGTTCTTTTTTCCTGCAACGAAAAAAAGGAGCAAAAAATAGAAGTTACAACTATTTCTCAACCGGAAACAGTGTTGGATTTAGTGGATTTGCAATCAAAAAATAAATTAGGAAAAGATACTGTTATAACTGTTATTAATGATCCCGTATATCATAAAACCAAGAAATATCAAGCTATAAGTGCTTCTTTATTGGTTAAAAATGAAATTGATTTAAACAAAATCGACATCAAAAACACCAAAATAGTATTTGAATGTATTGATGGTTACAAACCCGAAATGCCTTTGGAATTGTTTTTAAACACTAACCCTTTTTTAGCTTTCAAAGATATTGATGCTCCAAAAGGTGTGAACTGGGAAAAAATTATCAAAAATGGAAATGAGATGGATGCCAATCCTTTCTATTTGGTGTACACCTCTGTTCCAACAGATAATCAGGAATACAAATGGCCTTATAATTTGATAAAAATTCATTTGGAACCGCTAAACAAATCGAACAAAGAGCTGTTCCCAACGAATAATAAAAAAGTAGAAACAGGTTTTAATTTATATCAAAAACATTGTATCACTTGTCACTCGATAAACGGAATTGGAGGCACAATGGGCCCTGAATTGAATTATCCCAAAAGTGTAACCGAATATTGGAAAGAAAATGAATTGGTAGATTATATCGTAAATCCGGCTTCTTTCAGAAACAAAGTCAAAATGCCGGCACTGGGAATTACGAAACAGGAATCTCAGGAAATTGTGGATTATTTGAAATACATGTCCGAAAAGAAAAAAGTAAATAGTAATTAGTGAATAGTAATTAGTTTTAAAAAACTTAGCAACTCTACAACTTAGAATCTTAGCAACTTAAAAAAAAATGAGCATAACAATTTCCGATACAAGAGAAATAAATATTGAAGATATACTGGCTCTTTACAAAGCCAATAATTGGAGTTCAGCTAATAAACCAACGCAATTATACAATGGTTTGATGAATTCCGAAACTTTAATCACAGCTTGGGAAGACAAAAAATTAGTTGGTCTTGGAAATGCCATTTCGGATGGACATTTAACGGTTTATTATCCGCATTTATTGGTGCTTCCGGAATATCAGGGAAAAGGAATCGGAAAAATGATTGTTGACAAAATGCAGGAGAAATACAGTCATTTCCACATGCAAATGCTCACCGCCGATGGGAAAGCAGTAGATTTTTATAAAAAAAATGGTTTTGAACGCGCCGGAAATACAGAACCCATGTGGATTTATCAAGGCAATGAACATTAATAAAAGTAATTAGTGATTAGTGATTAGTGAATAGTAATTAGTCACAGTTTGAAGTAAAAACTTAGCAACTTAGAATCTCAGCAACTTAAAAAAATGAAAAACATATTAAACCGATTAATAAACCACGAAGTCCTTTCTGAAGAGGAAGCTAAAAACGTTTTGGTAAACATCTCCAACGGGAGCTATAATCCTAGTCAGATTGCAGCGTTTTTAACCGTTTACATGATGCGAAGCATAAGCCTGGATGAATTAGCAGGTTTTCGTGAAGCTCTTTTGGAATTGTGCGTCCGTATCGATTTATCGGCCTATAACACTATCGATTTAGTGGGTACTGGTGGTGACGGAAAAGACACTTTCAATATTTCGACTTTGGCATCTTTCATCACTGCCGGAGCAGGAATAAAAGTAACAAAACATGGTAATTACGGAGTTTCTTCCATTTCGGGTTCGAGTAATGTCATGGAAAATCTAGGAATCAAATTCAGCAACGACAAAGATTTTTTGGAAAAATGTGTGGATCAAGCTGGAATATGTATTCTGCATGCTCCTCTTTTTCATCCCGCCATGAAAAATGTAGGCCCTATCCGAAAAGAATTAGGGATGAGAACCTTTTTCAATGTTCTTGGACCAATGATAAATCCATCATTCCCCAAAAACCAATTACTGGGCGTTTTCAATTTGGAACTGGCTAGAATGTATGGTTATCTGTATCAAAATACCGACAGTAACTTCACCATTTTGCACTCATTGGACGGATACGACGAAGTTTCCTTAACAGGAGCAACAAAAATCATTACCCAAAGTAAAGAAATGATGCTAAGCCCAAGTGATTTTGGAGTTCGCCAATTATTGCAAAGCGAAATCGAAGGCGGAAAAACCATCGAAGAATCGGCTCAAATGTTTATGGATATCATTTCCGGAAAAGGCACTGAAGCCCAAAACAATGTTGTTTGTGCCAATGCGGCTCTTGCAATTGCAACAGTAAATGGTAATCCGATATTAGAAAGTTTTGAATTGGCTAAGGAAAGTTTACTCTCAGGAAAAGCACTTTTAGCTTTGAATAAATTGAAAGAATTAAGTAGAAATTAAAGTCATGACTTTCGAATTAAAAAACGTAGTCCCTTGGGGGCGAAATTTAGAAGAATACACTAAAATTTTTAAACTAACGGATTCTGATTTAAACAGCAAAATAATCAGTTTTGGCGATGGCCCGGCAAGTTTCAATGCGGAGATGACACAACTTGGTAAAAAAGTAATTTCATTAGACCCTATTTATCAGTTTTCAAAAGCGGAATTAAGGCAACGAATTGATGAAACCAAAGAAACCGTTATGGAACAAATGCGAACGAATCAGGATAAATTCGTTTGGAAAAACATCAAAAATGTGGCAGAATTAGAAAAAATTCGCATGGGCGCGATGACTAATTTTATTAATGATTTTGAATTAGGAAAAGAACAACAACGACATGTTCACCACGAATTGCCAAATTCAACAAAATACGAAGCACTGGAATTTGATTTGGGTTTAAGCTCTCATTTTCTAATTCTGTATTCGCAACTGGGATTGGATTTTCATATCAAATCAATTACCGAAATGTTGCGAATCAGCAAAGAAATAAGAATATTTCCAATATTGAATTTAAACGCTACGAAATCAGAAGTTTTAGATGATATAATTACCCATTTTAAAACGGATTTCGATATAAAGATTGAAACTTCTGACTATGAATTTCAGAAAAATGGAAACCAAATGTTAGTCATTAAAAGAAAATAAACAAAATGAATATTTTAGACAGAATTATAATTGACAAAAAAAGAGAAGTCGAACTCAAAAAATCAATCATTCCAGTATCACAGTTGGAAGCTTCGGTATTTTTTGGTAAAAAAATCATTTCTCTAAGTACTAATTTAAGAAACAGTAACTCAGGAATTATTGCCGAACACAAACGCCGTTCACCTTCCAAATCCATCATAAACAACAATTTCACTGTTGAAGAAGTGGTAAAAGGCTACGAAAGTGCCGGTGCTTGCGGGATTTCGGTTTTGACAGACGGGAAATATTTTGGTGGTTCTTTAGACGATTTATTGCTGGCAAGAGCTTCGGTAAACATTCCACTTTTGCGAAAAGAATTCATTGTAGATGAATACCAAATCCTCGAAGCCAAAGCCCACGGAGCCGATTTGATTTTATTGATTGCAGCCGTTTTGACCCGTGACGAAATCAAATCCTTATCGGAATTTGCCAAAAGCTTAGGACTAGAAGTATTATTGGAAGTTCATAATTTAGAAGAATTGGAAAAATCCATTATGCCAAGCTTGAACATGATTGGTGTAAATAACCGAAACCTGAAAACTTTTGAAGTAAGTTTGGATTTCAGCAAAGAATTAGCCGACAAAATTCCGAACGATTTCGTAAAAGTTTCTGAAAGCGGCATCTCATCTATTGAAGCCATCAACGAATTGAAACCTTATGGCTACAAAGGATTCCTGATTGGAGAAAACTTCATGAAAACCAACAATGCCGGAAAAGCAGCAACAGAATTTATTAATCAGTTAAAATAAAAATACAGATTTCACAGATTAACACGAATTCAATTTGTGAAAATTTGCGGAATTTGCGGTAAAAAAATAAAAGAATGAAACTCAAAATCTGTGGCATGAAATACCCCGACAATATGCTCGAAGTAGGCTCGCTCCTACCCGATTATATGGGATTTATATTTTGGTCAAAATCTGCCCGATATTTTGATGGAGAAATGCCCGAATTGCCAAAATCTATCAAAAAAACAGGAGTTTTTGTCAATGAAACTATTTCAGTAATAGCCGAAAAAGTAATAAAATACGATTTACAAGCCATTCAGCTACACGGACAGGAATCGGTTGCTTTTTGTATGGAATTAAAAGCTAAATTTGGAACTTCGATCGAAATTATCAAAGTGTTTTCGGCCGACGAAAATTTTGATTTCAGCGTTTTGGAATCTTACGAACCAGTTTGCGATTATTTCCTTTTTGACACCAAAGGAAAATTGCCTGGTGGAAACGGAACCACTTTTGATTGGAGAGTTTTACAAAAATACCCTTCGACAAAACCATTCTTCCTGAGTGGCGGAATCGGAATCGAAGAAATGGAAGCCGTATCAGAAATTTTGAAAACCAATTTACCGATTTATGCCATAGATGTAAACAGCAAATTGGAAATCGAACCTGGATTAAAAAAAATCAATCTTGTGCGGACAATTTGTGCATTGTCCCTACGCGATAACAAATAAAAAAATATAAAAATGTCATACAACGTAAATGAAAAAGGCTATTATGGTCAATTTGGAGGAGCTTACATTCCCGAAATGTTATATCCAAATGTCGAAGAATTACGCCAACAATATTTAGAAATCACAGCCCAACCAGAATTCAAAGCCGAATTCGACCAATTATTAAAAGATTACGTAGGACGACCTAGTCCGTTGTATTTTGCCAAAAGATTATCCGAAAAATACAACACCAAAATCTATCTCAAAAGAGAAGATTTGAATCATACTGGAGCGCACAAAATCAACAATACAATTGGACAGATTTTGGTTGCCAAAAAACTAGGCAAAAAACGCATCATTGCCGAAACTGGAGCTGGACAGCACGGAGTAGCAACCGCCACTGTTTGTGCCTTAATGGGAATAGAATGTGTGGTGTATATGGGCGAAATAGACATTGCCCGTCAAGCTCCCAACGTAGCGAGAATGAAAATGCTTGGCGCCGAAGTTCGTCCTGCCCTTTCAGGTTCTAGAACTTTAAAAGACGCTACAAACGAAGCCATTCGCGATTGGATTAACAACCCCGTCGACACCCATTATATCATCGGTTCGGCCATAGGACCTCATCCTTACCCAGATATGGTAACCCGTTTTCAAAGCGTAATTTCTGAAGAAATCAAATGGCAATTAAACGAAAAAGAAAGACGTGAAAACCCGGATTATGTAGTCGCTTGTATCGGCGGTGGAAGTAACGCTGCCGGGACTTTTTACCACTTTTTGCACGAGCCTGAGGTGGGCATTATCGCTGTCGAAGCCGCAGGAAAAGGAGTCAATTCTGGACACAGTGCCGCAACCAGCAAATTGGGAAAAGTCGGAATCATTCACGGTTGCAAAACTTTGTTAATGCAAACTCCCGATGGTCAAATCACAGAGCCCTATTCGATTTCGGCAGGATTAGATTACCCAGGAGTTGGACCAATGCACGCTCATTTGGCAGAATCCGGTCGTGCAGAGTTTTTCTCCGTTACGGATGACGAGGCTATGAATGCAGGATTAGAACTTTGCAAACTCGAAGGAATTATTCCAGCAATAGAATCCTCACACGCCTTGGCGGTCTTAAACGACAAAAAGTTCAAACCCGAAGATGTGGTGGTAATCTGTCTTTCGGGTCGTGGCGACAAAGATTTAAATAATTACATCGAATATTTCAAAATATAATTTGGGCGTTTCCGCCGTGGCGGACTAGGCTGTACGTTCCCGCTTCCCGATGAAAAATCGGGAGAGCTCCACTACCACCCCTAACACACAGAGTACAAATACCTTTAGGTAACAAAAACAAAAATAATCGTAGTCTAAAAAGTAGTATTATCAAACAAAACTAGAAAAGTAATATGGAACAGATATTCTCTTACGGAACATTACAATCAAAAGAAATTCAAAAGCAAGTTTTCAATAGAGTTCTTAGCGGAACACCTGACCAACTTCTAGGATATACATTAAAAGATCTAAAAATAGAAGAAGAATTTGGAATAGAAGACTATTTTGTAGCCGTTCCAAGCGACAATCCCTCAGACAGTATAAAAGGCATTGTTTATTCTATTTCCGAACTAGATTTAGCCAAAGCAGATCAGTTTGAATCGAATGCTTATCAAAGGCTTCAAATAACTTTGAAATCTGGAACTGTTGCATGGATTTATATAGAAAACATTTAACTACAAAAAGCTACGATTTTAAATCCCTAAACGATGTATAGAATCGGATAGGAAAAAACAAAACTCATTACAATGAACAGGATAACTCAAAAAACACAAGAAGACAAAAAAATACTTTCCATCTACTTTTCGGCTGGATACCCCAATTTGAACGACACCGTACAAATTATTCAGGACTTGGAAAAAAACGGAATCGACATGATTGAAATCGGGTTGCCTTTTAGCGATCCATTGGCCGATGGACCAACCATCCAAGCAAGTTCAACTACCGCTTTAGAGAACGGAATGACCACACAAATTTTGTTTGACCAATTAAAGGAAATTCGTAAAACCGTAAATATTCCGTTAGTAATTATGGGCTATTTCAACCCAATGTTACAATACGGCGTGGAAAATTTCTGTAAAAAATGTGCCGAAATTGGCATCGACGGCTTAATCATTCCTGACTTACCCGTAGATGTTTATGCAGAAGACTACAAAGCTACTTTTGACAAATATGGATTAATTAATATTTTCCTGATTACACCACAAACATCAGACGAGCGCATTCGTTTTATCGACAGTGTTTCTAGCGGATTCATCTATATGGTGAGTTCAGCAAGTGTTACAGGTTCACAATCTGGTTTCGGAAACACTCAAGAAGAATATTTCAAGCGTATCGCCGATATGAACCTAAAAAATCCTCAAATTGTAGGCTTCGGAATCAACAATGCCGAGACCTTCAACCAAGCGACTCAATATGCCAAAGGCGCCATCATCGGTAGTGCTTTTATCAAACATTTATGCGAAGAAGGAACTGGTAAAATTGCTGATTTTGTAAAAGCAATTCGATAAAACTTATTTCCCAGTAAAATTAAAACGGTATTTAAAATTGATTTAAATATAGTTTTTTTCTGAATAAAATTCATAGCTGAATTTTCATATTTTAGCAACAAAAAAGAAACTTACGTTACGTAATACTAACTGAATACGAATGTTATTTGTAATGAAGTTCGAAAAAAACAAGTTAACAGTAACCTTAAACAAACTGTGTGAAAAAATGTATTTGGTGTTCTAAGACAGAACAGAATGTAGAATTTAAAAAAATCGCTCATACAATTCCTCAAACACTTGGTGGGAAAAGCATTTGCCAAAATGTCTGTGATAAATGCAATTTATTTTTTGGTAGTTATAATAACAAATTACCTCCTATTGAAACTGTAATTAAAGAAACTTTTAATATTTCTAGAGCAAGGTTCTTACTCGCAGATAATCAAATCGGAAAAAATAAAGCAATGCCAAGATTCTCATCAATTTATTTTAATGTTGATTTTGTGAAGAATAAATTTTCTTTAAAAGCTAGTTACAAACATCATAGCTTTTTTCAAGAAAAAATCTCAAGACAATTTAAAAAAGGATTATACAAAATGTTTCTTGAAGAAACTGAAAGACAAAATAAAGATGGACACGATGAAAAATATGATTTTATAAGAGAGTTTAGTCGTTATGATTTAGGTGATTATCCTGTTTTTTATTTTCAACGCAAACATGGAATAATTATGATGACAAAAGATTGGGCAAAAACACCAAAATTATTTTTAGAAGATGACTCAAAGTTTAAATACTTAGTTAAAGAACCCTGTTTCTTTGAATTTGAAATTTTAGGTCATGTTTTTGGAATTGCAACTTCAAGACATTGGGAAATTGCTTTTGACAATTATTTAAAAAAAACTAGTGAAGCAAAAAAAGAGCACTTCAAAAGTTTTAAATTAGTCAAGAAATTTAATGATGTCGACTTGAGTTTATCAATTCTAGATGGATAAGAAAGGCTACTGTTAACCGCCGTTACACAAGATGCAAGATTTTGTGGAATTGGCGTTTCGCTTAGAAAATTTATAATTTAACAGAAAATACTCAGTTTCAAAACCCGCAAACCGCTTGTAGCGGCCTAACGTTAGGAGAGTTTCCAAAAAAATCCGTGATAATTTGAAAAGTTACCATTTTTTGGTAACTTAGCAGAAAAAAAAATTATGGGACGAAATACTTCTATATCGCTTGGTAATCATTTCGAAAGTTTTATTGAACACAGTATAAATGACGGAAGGTTCAATAACGCAAGTGAAGTTGTCAGAGCCGGTCTTCGCCTTTTAGAAGAGGAGGAAAATAAAATTGTAGCTTTAAGAAAAGCTATCAATGACGGAATTGAAAGCGGGCGTGCAGTAGATTTTGATGCTAAAAAACATCTTGACCTTTTAAAAGGAAGAAAAAAATCAAATGGCTAAATATTTTTTAACAAATAAAGCTGTTGATGACTTATCTGAAATTTGGTATTATACAGTCGAAACTTGGTCTGAAATGCAAGCTGAAAAGTATTATGATTTACTTATAGCATCGTGTTATGATTTAGCAAATAATCCAGAACTTGGTAGAAACTATGATATAGTAACGAAAGGAATATTAGGTTTTAAATCAGGTGAACATATTATCTTCTACTCAATTATATCAAAGAACGAGATAGAAATCATAAGAATTCTTCACGGAATGATGGATTTAAAAAGCAGACTATAAGGGACCTCACATAACAGCCGTTACATTCGATTTGCGGATTTAGTGGAATTACCGTTTTTAAACACTATTTTCGTTTAGCAGAAAACACTCTGCTTCGTAACCCGCAAACCACTTGTAGCGCAAGACCGTTAGTGGTCAGCTTAGGACGACCCACCAACGACAAACAGTTGAACAGAAATAAGGAGAAATAGATGACAGAACTTTTAAGAGTAATTTTACCGATTTACTTCATTGTTTATTTTGGAGTTGCTTTCGTTTTGAAATCGCTTGTAGTAGCAAAACGAATTGGCAAAAATCCACTTGTTTTACCCAAAGACGATAGTGCTTACGGACTTATTGGACTTTACTTCAAACTGACATTGATAGCAATGTTTGTTTATGTTGTTGCCTATGCTTTGTTTCCAACTTGGCACGACAAGTTTTTACCAATCACGCAACTTGACGGTCAGGCAATAAAATATGTCGGACTTGTAATTCTTTTCATTTCATTGGTGTGGACAGTAATTGCACAACGACATATGAAAAATTCTTGGCGTATTGGCATTGACACGGACACAAAAACAGAATTGATAACAAACGGACTTTTTGCGATTTCACGAAACCCGATATTCTTCGGAATGATTTTAAGTTTAGTCGGACTTTTCTTGACAACACCAAACGCATTGACAGCATTGTTTTTGATTTTAGGTTACGTTCTTATTCAAATACAAATCCGACTTGAAGAAGAATTTTTGTCCAAAGAACACGGACAAGAATATTTAAGCTATAAACAAAAAGTAAGACGACTGATCTGAAAAAGTCGAACCGCTAATATCGGATTGCCAATAGTCGGGCTGAACGGCTTCGCATCAACGGAAGTGCAAAATTCAGCTTTCATTCTTCGATTAAAGTTCAATGCTAAAAATCCCGCCCATCGCCAATACGCGGCACGTTAGCGGTCAGGCTAAAAAACAACACTTAAAAATCACTATATGCCATTTGTACGAATAAGTTTACCTAAGAAGTTTTCACAAGAAACCAAGGATGAAATTTCAAAATCTATACATAATTCTTTGGTTCAAGAATTTAATATTCCACAAGATGACTATTTTCATATTATTGAAGAACTAGAGCCACAACAAATAAAATTTCCAGAAACTTATTTGGGCATTACACACACATCCGACATAGTTTATATTCAAATTATAGCTGGACAAGGTCGGACATTGGAACAAAAGAAAGGTTTATATAGAGAAATAGCCGATCGAATAACCAACACGACAGCTGTTACCAAAAACAACATCATCATTGTTCTTCTCGAAAATGACGGTAAACAAAATTGGTCGTTTGGAAATGGAGAAACTCAAGAACCAAAGCATTTAAATAAATGAAAGTATCAAACATATATAACACTTTAAAATGTGTTCAATTATTCAAAGTTGAAGAAAGAGAAGGACATTATATGTTTTGGAATTGGTCGAAACTTAACAATTGAAAAAGCCTACAGTTAATCGAGTAGAAAGCTTCGCTAGTAACTGATGGAGTGTAACTCTTATACTAAATGACAAACACATTGAAATTTAAAAAAATTGAATTTAAATATATTTTTATTGTTTATCAATAAATTTTTATTATTTTTACGATTCAATTTTAAATCTATCAATCATGTCAAAGACAAACAATTTCGTATTCTGGTGTTTATATGGATTGGCTTGGCTCATTTTTGTAGCCTTATCTATTGAAGCAGGTGGCCTAATAGTAAATTTTTTCTTCAGTTTATATAAGCCTGAAATCATCCAAAATCTATATCAAAAGTTGGATCTAATTAAAATGTATAACGAAAGTAAGTTAGCTTTTTTTGGTGTTTATAGTTTTATACTACTCATTTCAATTCTAAAAACTATTTTATTTTACACCGTTATCAGACTAATGCATACAATGGATAAGTCAAAACCGTTTAACACATTTGTAGCTAGACAAATTTCATACATTAGTTATTACACACTTTCAATAGGACTTTTAAGTTATATTGCCATACAAATAACTAAAAAATTGCAGTATTACGGATTTGTTCCTGAAAACTTAAACCAATTTTGGGTTGATAGTGAAGCTTTTATATTGATGTGGGCTGTAATTCATGTCATTGCAACAATTTTCAAAAAAGGAGTAGCTATTCAAAACGAGAACGATTTAACAGTTTAAACCATGCCTATAATTGTAAACCTAGATGTGATGATGGCAAAACGCAAAATCTCACTGAATGAACTTTCAGAAAGAGTTGATTTGACATTATCTAACCTTTCTATCTTAAAAACTGGAAAAGCAAAGGCAATTCGTTTTAGCACTTTGGAATCTATTTGTAAAGCGTTAGACTGTCAACCTGCTGATATTTTAGAATATAAAAATGATGATACTATAGCAGTAAATCAATAAGTTCCTATCAAAAACCAACACTAAAAACTTCTATCTCTATTTGTATCCCACTGGTACTCGATCACATCGGCTTTTGCAATGCGGTATAAAATGAAAAACAACACTATTTTCACCAAACCAAAAAGCAAGGTTTTGTAAAATCACTAAATATAATGACGCTTTTACACTAGGATTAAATTTATTTTGTAAGACAAATCTCTTAATGATTTTGTAATTATTTAATAACCAAATTAATCAAGAATGAAACGTTTTACAAAAAAAGTGCTTTTTACCTCATTAATCATCATAGGAACAACTATTGTGATGTCTGCAAAAGCGAGAATCCCTTTTGGCAAAATTGATAAAATAGAAATCGTAGCCGATTTACCCAACGAGGATAAATATTTGACTGTTCAAGGCTCTAAAGATTATCTAGATCTAGCAACACTGCATCAGGAATATAATATTGCCTGGATTTTTCCAATTTGGATCACCCAAGAACCAAAATTAGTTTTGGCCAAAAAAGATACCGATTTTTATTATGAGTTAACAGACCAACAGCTTTCCGAAATTATAAAGGAAAACAAATTAGATAAAGAAAGTCTGCTTCAATTAGGATTTTACACTCGTTATGGCGGGAAAATAATTTTACTCATAGTTGCTGGTCTTATCCTTTACGGAATTATGCCAAGCAAAGAAGAAGATGAAGAAGATGAAGAATTCAAAAAAGTTCAACCCACCAATAATTAAACCTAAGACTTCTGCTCTATTGAGTAGAAGTTTTTTTTTCTAAAAAATCATGGAAGAAGGATTTCATAAAGTTAAAGGGAATAAAATTATCATTTATAAACGTTTGGATGAACACGAAATTGAACAAATCAAGAAACACAAAAACAGCACCGAAATAGGATTGTGGCATACAAAAAACAAGAATTTAGACTTTTTGCAAATTCTCAACAAACTTAAAGCAGTTGATTTTTACGGTATTCATACCGAAAATTTTGAGGCAATGGCTACAATAGAAACATTAGAACGGGTATTTTTAAACAACATTAAAAACCACAATCAATTATCCTTTCTAGGATCATTAAAACAAATACAAGAACTCGATTTGTTGTATCTATCCAAGCTCGAAAAGTTTCCTGATTTGTCCAATTGTCAAAATTTAAAAAGCATCAGAATTATGAATTGCAAAAAATTGACCAATATTGAAAATCTAGCTTTTGTTCCCAACCTAGAAGAAATCAATATTATTGAGACTCCACAAACACCAGAGGATTTAGAGTTTCTAATTCAACTTCCCAATATTAAATATTGTTCGGCTCAATTTGGCAAAAATAAACTAAACTCTCAATTCGAAAAGTTATTAATGAAATATGGGAAAACACACTATAGACCAATCTAAATGTTTTTTGAGACAATCATTCAACATTAAATAAATAAAAAAGTTGAACGAATTAGAAACATTTAGTGAGTATTCTTTTGCATAAAATCATATATAGTTTCACTAGAAATTTCGGGATTAGCTCCAGCAGAACCTGCAACCAAGGCTCCCATTGCGCATGCCAAATGTATTGCTTCCTGAGGATCAACATCGGTCAGTAACGATGTGATTAGTGTTGCCAGAAAAGAATCGCCAGCCCCAACGGTATCTACTACGGTGATCGGGTATCCCTTGCTGTAATACATTTTACCTTTCCATAATAAAGAAGCTCCGTCTTTTCCTTTGGTAACGCAAACCGCTTTATTATTGGCTAGTTGAGATATAAAAACCATATTCTCCTCTATACTTGCAAAAGGTGAATGCATGGCACTTGTAATCTCGATTATTTCTTCGTCATTGAGCTTAATAAAATCGGCTGTTAGCATCAGTTTTTCGATTATTGCATAAGTATAATTGGGTTTTCTCAAATTGACATCAAAAACTTTGTAAACATTACTTTCTAGTAATTGCTCTAATGTTGTTCTCGAAACAGCATCGCGACAAACCAAACTCCCAAAAATAAGCACATCTGCTTCCTGGACTTTTTGTCTGGCAATCTCTGTCAAAACAATTTTGTCCCAAGCCGATGGGTAATTGATTACATAACTAGCCGAACCACTCTCGTTTAAAGTGACCTGGACCAATCCAGTAGGAAACTCATGAGTCTTGCTAATGGTACTGGTATCGAGTCCTACATTTTGAATATGCTCTATTATAGCCTCGCCATCAGCATCGTTCCCCACACAACTTATCATAGCAACATCGCCTCCTAATGATTTCATACGCAATGCAACATTCAATGGAGCTCCTCCAATTTTTTTTTCATTCTCAAAAACATCCCAAAGCACTTCGCCATACGATACTGCTTTTAGTTTTTTTTCTTTAGTCATATTAAAATTAATTTATACAAATTAGTCGTTAAACTCCCTTACTATTGTTTAAAATACGCTTTTAAATGTTTGTCAGGATCTGATGAAGCATATTCATTTTTGGGTTCAGGCAAAATATGAATTTTTGATTCACTTACCGATACTACCGCCGAGCAAATGTAAACACCTATTTTTCCTTCATTATATTTAAAATCTAATAATGTAATTTTTACCACACCATTAATAGAAAGTTCGTAATAATTCCCATAGCGAATAATCTTGAAATAAATCTCTTTTTCCTCCTGAATATCATATTGGTTGGTTTGAACATTTTCGAACACAAAATTATTTTTAATGTCCTTTTCATTAAATCCCCAAGCCCTAAATTGAACATATCCGTTAACAAAATCTATCGAAATAAAATAACCTGATCCTTCTGTATCGCATTCAATAACAAAACCTGTTTTTCCCATACCCTCGACAGCCAATTTGCCTTCCCAGACAAAATCATTTGATGGTTTTTCAAAACAAAAAATTTCATAACCACTTCTGCATCCAAACACCCATTTTTCTCCTAAAGAGGAACTTGCAGTTGGGTTTCTCAAAATAGGTAGAGGCTGCGGAAATTCTTTTTGAAAAATTGTTTTTCTATGCAATCTTTCCCAATGATGATATGATTTTAGTAACAATCTTCCGCTTTCATCAACATCCAATTGCTTTGGCGGAGGAATTACACGATGTGTATTAACATTTCCTCCTGCGAAATAAAAATTATAAACTAGAAAATGACTCCCATCATGTACAATTCGAGCAGCATAATTGCCTTGTGGCAAAAGTAAATTATTGTGAAATGCAAAATACTCACCTCTAAAATCGGTCGAGGACCAATACCGTACTTTTACGTCTTCCCGAATGGAACCTATCAAATAAAAAATCCCTTTAATCTCTACAACACAAGGACATTCAACATCATCATATACGTACGGAATGTGCAGAGGTTTTAGCAACGTAAAACCGTCTTTCTCTTTTTTGGCCAATCCAATACAACCTCTTCTGTTTGTGGGGCCAGATGCGCTTCGAGCGCAAATCAATAAATAATCATCTCCATCAAAATGATACTTAAAAGGATCTCTAAAACTTATCCATTTTCTTGGATTGTTTGAAGCGCTTTCATAATGTGGCGCTTCGCTTCTTAGTGGTGAACCAAATAAATTTTCTTTTGTCCAATGAATCAAATCAGAAGAATATGCTCTGCCTATTTTTTGTTCGCCTCCTTTATCCTGACGTTTAAGTCCTGTATAATATAATTCGTAACCTTCACTTTCAGACATTTTACTAATATGCATTGTCCACAGCATGTCATCATCCCATTCACCGGGATCACCAACCCACAAAGCGTTTTTTACTCTATGCCAAGAAAGACCATCCTTAGACACTGCATGCGCAATATAATCGTGATTGGGAATTATTAAATGAAATAAATGATGAATTCCGTTTTCATCAATAAATACATCTACATCTCCTATTTCCCAATTACTAAACCCTGATCCTGAATACATACCAAAATTTATTTAATTACATTATAATGTTTCAAGCCTTCTAAAATTCCTTCGGAAGCTACTTTTTTGGCTACATAAATACTCTTGGTTGTTTTATAATCTGCCAATTCTACACTTCTATTCCCAACAATAATCCCTTTTATGGCACCTCTAAACATATCAATATCATTACCAGAGTCGCCAGCTGCAATAACTTTAGACATTGGAATAGACCATTTATGACAAAGAAATTTTATCGCATTACCTTTGGATGCTCTTTTGGGGATAAAATCAAGATATTTTCCATGGCTTGGAATAATATTGATTTTGTACCATCCAGTTCCTAATGCTTGCATTAATTGATTGTGATCGTAATGTTCATTTTCATAATAATATGATATTTTATAGGGATTTTGAGCTTCGTCTTCTTGAAGTCTAATCCAATTTATTTCACTTAATCTATTTACAACATCTTCTCTTTTCCATCTTCCAGAGAGGAATGTGGCCCATCCTTTATCCAAAACATAATCATCTCCATTGGTATAATATATTTCGGTTCCAACAGAACAAATTACAAAATCAGGTACTGGAAGTTTTTCTTCAGCAATAACTTTTTTTACCAATTCCAAATTTCTTCCAGAGGCCAATGCAAAAGCCATTTTCTCATTTCGATTGATTAAATACGATTTCAGTTCTGTTAGTCCTGGGTTATTCATTTTGGGTTCGATGAGTGTCCCATCTATGTCCGAAACGAGTAAGTTTTCGATATTTCTTTTTAAGCGATCGATATTGATGTTGGGATACTGTTTTTTCTTGATTCCTATACCAGATGAAAGGGATAGATTTTCATTAATAATAGCAACATATTGATCTACATGATTTACCCAACTATAAAACTTATGAATATTGATAGCTCCGTTATTAGAGTAAAATTTCCATTTATTCTCATCAGTTAAAATATTCAACAAAGCCTTTTTTATTTGATGTTCATCTTGCGGATTGACCAATTCACCATTGAGACAGGCTGGAATAATCTCGGATGGGCCACCGTTTTTGGTAACCACAACAGGAAGTCCAGAACAAGCCGATTCAATAACGGTTAATCCAAAATTTTCATGAAGCGCTAAGTTTACGAAAACACCTCTCTTTTCGGCTGCATATCTGTAAATGATAGAAACCTCATTCTCTACATCGTGTTTTTTAGGAATAGCCATTTTGCCATACAAATCATACTTGTCCATAAGAAGTAGTAAATCGGTAAGGACATCTTTTTCTGATTCTGGCATTTTTATAATATCCTTTCTAATTCCAGCAAAAATGACCAGATTCGCAATACTTTGCAATTCTTTGTCTTTTCCGTAAACATCAATCAGTGTATGAAGATTTTTATGACGATCCGGTCTTGACAATGCCAAAATAATTGGTTTATGAGGATTAGTTAAAAACTTAGAAATCGACTCGCACACCCAATATTTGCGTTGTCCTTCTTCCCTATTTTTATCCTCAGCAGAATCCTGAAGGTAATAGGGTAAAAATTTTCGAGTATCTATCCCTGGAGAAATGGCATGATATTTTGCCAATCCAAAATTTTTGTAAGCTTTGTAAGTTTCAATTTCTTGTTCTGTAGAAGTGACTATAAATTCAGATAATTCTAAAGTTCTTTCTTCTGCAGCAATCCTTTGTTTAAATTTAAATTGTTTGTCTAATTCGGCTTCTGTTTTTCCTTTTTCTAATAATTTTTGTTTTTTATAAAAGCCCAAAGAATGACCTGTATGAGCAAAAGGAATATTGAGTATTGTAGCTAATTCTGTGGCAACATAACCTGCATCTGCATAATGAGAGTGTACCCAGTCTGGAAAAATATCATACAATTTTATGTGCTGTACAATACCGTTTACAAAGGTATCTAGCCCCTCCCACAACTGTTCTTTGGATTTGTATTTTTTTCCTAAGAAAGGAATTCGTCTGATATCAAACTTACTGTTGATAATTTCGATTGGAGCTGCATATTCAGGAGAAACTAGTGGGTCATCAATAAGTCTTGTAAATAAATGAACATGTTCTACATCTTTGTGCTGAGATAAAAACTCAGCGAGTTCCATAACATATTTTGTTTGTCCTCCATTATCAGCATCTCTACCAATTTCAAGACCAGAACCTTTCAATAATCCATGTATATTAATTAGTGAAATTCTTATTCTTTTCATTGTGTTTATTATTGTTTAAAAATTTAATTTACAAAAAACACACCACTAAATTGGCAGTTTTGTGAATATTATAACATTTGAAAGCTATATTTTGAGTCCTAAATCAATAAAAGAAGACTCTTTATATCTCAAACTAAAATTAAATCAACTGTTAACAAACCATCATTATTGCTGATTTTTTTTATCAATAATTATTCTACTGTCTAAATTTTTATTTTTACATCGAAAAACAATTTCCTATGGAAAATCTATATTCACTTGTCATTCATCCACCCGAAGAAATTCTTGTTCTGGTTAAAACAATGAAAGAACAATTGGCGACCGAAGTAGGTTGGTTCAATAGTAAAAATTCTGTTGGTCACATAACCATTTGCGAATTTA
The DNA here is from genome assembly GCF_040045115.1 of Flavobacterium adhaerens. NCBI lineage: Bacteria > Pseudomonadati > Bacteroidota > Flavobacteriia > Flavobacteriales > Flavobacteriaceae > Flavobacterium > Flavobacterium adhaerens. Next base: position 34,937 of record NZ_JBDLZX010000014.1, read on the forward strand.
CCGCTACCGATGAAATCATAGAAGTAATCAAGAAACAAATTATCAAACTTTGCGAGACATTGCACCCCATCAATGTTCGTATGAATGAATTTGGTTCTTTTCCCAATGGAGCTTTTTTTATTGCACCTGATAACCAATCAAAAATAGATTTGAAACACATTATGAAGCATTTTAACAAATCGCTTCGTTTGCATAATATGAAAAAAAGCGACAATCCTCACCTCACCATTGCCAGAAGATTAAGCCCTGAAAATTTAGAAAAAGCAGTTGCATTTTTTACCAAAATAGATTTGCACTACGATTGCAACAGTGTTGTTTTAAGACAATTTGACGAACAAAAAAAACAGTTTGTCGCAACACATAAATTTCTTTTCAATGGCAATACAAAGGAACAATCTATACAGGGAAGTCTTTTTTAATTCCCATCAACTTTCATCAAAAAGCAGTAAATTGCCTTCTTAAAACAGAACAATTCCTAAAATGAAAAAGACTCTAAAAAGTATCTGTATCATCATTGTATTTCTCCTAACGACAACAATAAAAGCACAAAATACAAGCATCAATTTTATTCAAGATGATTTAAAGTTGACATTAGAAAAATCTAAATCTTCCCAAAAAATGGTCTTTGTAATGGTTTATGCAGATTGGTGTTCGCATTGCAACAAAATGAAAAGTACGGTTTTGAAAGATCCAGCCGTTATTACATTTTACAACAATAATTTTATTAATGCGATGGTAAATTATGAAAGTCCCGCTGGGAAAGAAATGATGAAAAAATATAAGATAAAATCCTTTCCAGTCTTTTTGTTTTTGGATGAAAATGAAACTCATCTATACAGTACTGGAGGCGAATTTACAAATGAAGATTTTATTGCCGAAGGAAAAAAGGCTTTGAATCCTGATACACAATTGCCCTTTTTGGAAAAACAATTTAACACCGATTCCAGCAATGCGGAAAAATGCCTTCTGTATTTATATCCATTGAAAAAAAGTGTTGATGCTGGCAAAAGTGATGAAGTAACTTCCAAATATCTGGCAACTCAAAACAAAGATCAACTTTTTACACCTATCAATTGGAAAATTATGGCTTATGGTGCCAACGACTTAAACTCGACTGCATTTGAGGTAATTCTAAAAAACCAAAGCAGTTTTGCTAAAGTTTCCTCAACAAAAAGAGTAGAAGCCAAAATCGTGAGTGTGGTAAACAAAACATTGGCTCAGGATATGAATAATCTGGATTCTATTTCGTATTCTAAAAATAGAATCGTTGCCAAAAATATTAATCTAGCAAAAATAGACTCATTGGTTTTTAAAAATGATTTGCAAATGTTTGAAGCCTTAAAAAGCTGGAAGAACTACCAGCAAACCACTTTAGAATCTGTAGAAAAGTGGGCTTGGAATGACTATTCTACCCTTAATAGTATATCGAAAATTTATGTAGATCATATCACAGATCAAGAAGCGCTATCAAAATCCATTTACTGGGCAAAACGTTCTGTTGAGTTGAATAATTCTGCCGAAAACACCATTTTATTAGCACGACTATATGCTAAAATTGGCAACAAAAAATTAGCAATAGATAATGCCCGAAAAGCCAAAAATATTATTGTTGCAATGGGTTGGAACACCAAAGAAATAGATCAGCTTTATACTGATTTGGGAATAAAATAACCTTTATAAATTGCAAACTGGCTTCAATTAAAACAAAAAAACCTGCAAGAAATTACTCTTAGCAGGCTTTTTTTTGAAATAATAAAATCTTTTTCGGCATCATCAATTTTATCAATTACAACGACGTACGACTTATGAATACGAATAAAATTGTCTGATAAACAATGTTCTAATTCGGCAGTTGTAATCGAAGCCAAATATGTTTTCTTAGCAGTAAATAACTTTACATAATTTCAAAAACATAGTAAGCAACTGGTTCCTCATTTACAAAAATGAATTTTTAGGATTCTTCATTAAAAAAAATGAAGATATGGATTTCCTAAAACTATACAATTTTAGGATTTATTAATTTACTTTACCAAAACTTCTTAAAACAAAAAACCGTTACTTCTTGAATAACAAAGAGGTAACGGTTTAATCTAAAAAAAAATTCGCTTACTAATTCAAAATTATTTTTTTACATTGTATTATTTGATTTAATCAACTTTTGATTAAAATCTATTTTAAAATTAATTTAATAAAGGTTCATATCCCTATTTTTAGAAAAAAATGTATTGATTTATAACAACATAACTCAAAAAATATTATTTGAATTAATAAATCATCAAAATCAAACCTTTATTGTGATGCAAAATTAGTAAATATTCAATATTAGGCAAATATTCTAATAATTATTCATTAAAATATTTTTAAACATATATACATAACTGAAAAGCAATTATTAGCAATATCCCATTTTTGAGGATAAAACAAACTATTAACAAATGGGGAGATTTTTCAGCAAATACAACTGTGAAAACAATACGAAATATAGTTTTATAAGAAAATAAAAAAACTATAAATGATAGAAAGCTTTAATTAAAAAACGAAATATGAAATAAATAATAACACTTATTATGGTAACAGCTATCACAAAACTGACAGCATTAATAATTACATTAGGAATAAATTTCAATCGAGGATGAATATAGGATGGTTCACGATGTAAATATTCGTGAACATTTTTGGATGCTATTTTTAATTTCTTTTTCATGCACAAACTCATTAAAAACAATAAAGAATCTAGACAAAAACAACCAAACCAAGTAATCGATTTTGATTTATATGCATCTTATTCATTTCCTTAAAATCAATAAAACTGGAAACGAAAAAATTATTACACAGCTAAAGTTAGCACATATTAAATGATTTACAATGTTTAATAAAACATAAAGACATCAAAAAACATTTTTAAGCAAAATTTATAACTAAAAAAAATCCTGAGTTTTCACTCAGGATTTCGATCTATATAAAACTTAAATAATCTTAGATTAAGAAAGGGCAGCCTGAACTTGATCTGCAGCTTCTTGGAATTGAACCGCAGATAAAATTGGCATACCTGAATTATCAATTAATTCTTTTGCAATCTCAGCATTAGTTCCTTGTAAACGAACAATGATTGGCACTTTAATAGCATCTCCCATGTTTTTGTATGCGTCAACAACACCTTGAGCAACACGATCGCAACGAACGATACCACCAAAAATGTTAATCAAAATTGCTTTTACGTTAGGATCTTTTAAGATAATACGGAAAGCTGTTTCTACACGTTTTGCATCGGCAGTACCTCCAACATCAAGGAAGTTAGCCGGTTCAAAACCTGCATATTTAATCAAATCCATAGTTGCCATTGCAAGACCTGCTCCGTTAACCATACATCCTACAGTACCGTCAAGATCTACATAATTCAACCCTACTTCTTTAGCTTCAACTTCGATTGGATTTTCTTCAAGAATATCACGCATTTCAGCATAAGCTTTTTGTCTGTATAAAGCATTATCATCGATGTTAACTTTAGCATCTACAGCCAAAATTTTATCATCAGACGTTTTTAATACAGGGTTGATTTCAAACATAGAAGCATCCGAACCAATGTAAGCTTTGTATAATGCATCGATGAATTTCACCATTTCTTTGAAAGCATTTCCAGAAAGACCTAAGTTGAAGGCTACTCTTCTAGCTTGGAATCCTTGCAATCCAACAGTTGGATCAATTTCTTCAGTAAAGATTAAGTGTGGAGTGTGTTCTGCTACTTCTTCGATATCCATTCCACCTTCTGTAGAATACATAATCATATTGCGTCCTGTAGCTCTGTTTAAAAGAACTGAAACATAAAACTCAGAAGTTTCACTTTCACCTGGATAATAAACATCCTCAGCAATTAAAACTTTATGTACTTTTTTACCTTCAGCAGAAGTTTGAGGTGTTACTAATTGCATTCCGATAATTTCGCTAGCAATTCCTTCTACTTTATCAAGCCCTTTAGCAAGTTTAACTCCACCACCTTTTCCACGTCCACCTGCGTGAATTTGTGCTTTTACAACATACCAGCTTGTACCTGTTTCGGCAGTTAATTGTTTAGCAGCAGCTACTGCTTCTACTGGACTATTAGCTATAATACCACGTTGTACGCGTACTCCATAGCTAGCTAAAATCTCTTTCCCTTGATATTCGTGTATATTCATAATATATATTTGACTGATTCTAAAAATTTATTTTAGTTAAAAGTGGCACAAAAATAGGAAATTAAAATTTAATTAGAACTTTTTTAATCATACTTAAAAGATATAAAAAGTTAAAAAATGCGTTTATTGAGTTTAAATAAGAACTCCGTAAAATAAAATATCAAAAATATTGGTAATTTTGTTAAAATACACGCTCATAAATTATAAAATAATACATTTATTACAAAATTTGCTTCTTTTTAGAATTCAAAAATATATTTATTGATAATATAATAATTGATATCTAAAAATTCCGCATTATTATCAATTATACATTACTTTTTTAGTTTTATAACAAAAATATGGCCAATCGAAGAGATTCACTCGTTATATGTTATGAAATCTTTAATTTTGTAAAAAAAAATATCAAGCATGAGAATTAAAAAACAAGGCCTTTATTTGCCAGAATTCGAGCATGAAAACTGTGGAGCTGGTTTTATCTGCAACCTAAAAGGTGAAAAAACAAATCAAATTATACATGATGCATTAGAAATTCTAGTAAAGCTAGAGCACCGTGGAGGTGTTAGTGCTGACGGAAAAACGGGAGATGGAGCTGGACTTTTGATTGACATTCCCCACGAATATTTTAATAGAGTTTGTGATTTCAAACTACCTGCACCCCGTGAATATGCTGTAGGAATGGTTTTTTTACCTAAAGTAAAAAACCAGCATACATTTTGTAAAGACACATTTGAAAAAGAAATTAAAGAACAAGGACTTACCGTTTTAGGATGGAGAGAGGTTCCTGTTGATTCTACTCAATTAGGTCAAATAGCATTAGCATCTGAGCCATCAATAGAGCAAATTTTTGTTGGAAAACCTGCAACAATAGACATTGACGAAGCTACTTTTAAAGCTAAATTATATGCTGCTCGTAAAATTACAGAACACACTATTCTAAATTCTAAAATTTCACAAAGTGCATATTTTTATGTACCGAGTTTATCTACAACTACCTTAATATATAAAGGTATTATCATGCCTGAAGATATCGGGCCATACTATACCGACTTACAACAATCTGATTTGGTAACACGTCTAGCGTTGGTACACCAACGTTTCTCTACCAATACAATGCCTACTTGGGAATTATCTCAACCATTTAGATTTATGTGTCAAAATGGAGAGATCAACACGCTAAGAGGAAACGTTAGTAGAATGCGTGTTCGTGAAGAAATCATGAAAAGTGATGTATTTGGTTCACAAATCGAAAAACTATTTCCAATCATTCTTCCAGGAAAATCCGATTCGGCTTCTATGGATATGGTCGTTGAATTATTGACACATACAGGAAGATCATTACCAGAAGTAATGATGATGATGATTCCTGAAGCATGGGAAAAACACAAAACCATGTCAGAAGAAAGAAAAGCGTTCTATGAATACAACGCTTGTATTATGGAGCCATGGGATGGTCCAGCTTCAGTTCCTTTTTGCGATGGAGACTATGTAGGTGCTTTACTTGATCGTAACGGATTGAGACCTTCTCGCTATACTGTAACTAAGAGTGGCAAATTGATTATGGCATCAGAAATTGGGGTTGTAAATATTGATCCCGAAGATGTAGAAAGCCACGGTAGATTAGAGCCTGGAAAAATGTTCTTAGTGGACATGAATGAAGGTCGCATCGTTAATGATGAAGAGATTAAAAGTAAAATTGTTTCTGAAAGACCTTATCAAAAATGGTTAGAGGAGCAACGTTTGCACCTAAGAAACGTTCCAGTTACAACCAAAGTTTGCCCTATAGAAACTATCGATTTAAAAACAAGAGAGCGTCTATTCAATTATACCTTAGAAGATATCCAAGATATGATAACACCTATGGCTCAAGACGGAAAAGAAGCCTTGGGATCTATGGGTACTGATACTCCACTTGCTGTATTATCAGACAGACCTCAATTAATTCCTAACTATTTCAAACAATTATTTGCTCAAGTAACCAACCCTCCTTTGGATGGTATTCGTGAAGAAATTGTTACGGATATAGCTTTGAATTTAGGACAAGACAGAAATATTTTTGATATTTCTAGCAAACAATGCAGAAAATTAAGAATTCAAAATCCAGTTATTTCTAACGATGACTTAGAAAAAATCAGAAATATTGAAAACGAACATTTCAAAGCAGAAACTTTTGAAATCTTATATCCTAAGAGCAAAGGTTTGAATGGTTTGGAAAATGCTTTGGAAGATATCATTACTCAAATTAGTAAAGCAGTTGACAGAGGAACAAATATTATCATCCTTTCAGACAGAGGTGTAAATAAAGAATTTGCGCCAATTCCAGCTCTATTAGCTTGTTCTTATGTTAATCATCAAATGAACCGTTTGCGTAAGCGTTCTTACTTCGATATCATTATCGAATCTGCTGAACCTCGTGAACCACATCATTTTGCTACTTTATTTGGTTACGGAGCAAGTGCTATTAACCCTTATATGGTTAACGAAATCATTCGCGTTCAAGTACAAGAAGGTTTTATTACTGGAATTAGCGAAGAAAAAGCGGTTAACAACTTCAACAAAGCCATTGGTTCTGGTTTATTAAAAATCATGAACAAAATTGGAATCTCAACTTTACACTCTTATAGAGGGTCTCAAATTTTTGAGATTGTTGGTTTCAACTCTAAATTTGTTGAAAAATATTTCCCATACACTGCTTCAAGAATTGAAGGTATCGGATTATACGAAATTGAAAAAGAAATTAGTGAAAGATACAACTACGCTTATCCAGATGTGTTAATTCCAAACCGTTTAGGACTTAATATTGGAGGAGAATACAGATGGAGACGTAATGGGGAAAAACACATGTTTAACCCAACAACCATTTCAAAATTACAGCAAGCGGTACGTTTAAGTGATCAAGCTAGTTATGATGCCTATTCAAAAGCGGTAAACGATCAAGCTGAAAGTTTAATGACAATTCGTGGTTTATTTGAATTCGACAATTTAGACCCTATTCCATTAGACGAAGTAGAACCATGGACTGCCATTGTAAAACGTTTCAAAACAGGTGCAATGTCTTACGGATCTATTTCAAGAGAAGCGCACGAAAATTTAGCTATTGCCATGAACCGTATTGGAGGAAAATCCAATTCAGGTGAAGGAGGAGAAGATAGAACACGTTTTCAACCAGATGTAAATGGGGACAGCCGTAACTCCGCTATCAAACAAGTAGCTTCTGGACGTTTTGGAGTAACTTCTCACTACTTGACCAACGCAAAAGAGATTCAAATTAAAATGGCTCAGGGTGCAAAACCAGGAGAAGGAGGACAATTACCTGGTGACAAAGTATTACCTTGGATTGCAGCCGCTCGTAACTCAACTCCTTTCGTAGGATTGATTTCACCTCCACCACACCATGATATTTACTCTATTGAAGATTTAGCTCAATTAATCTTCGATTTGAAAAATGCTAACAGAGAAGCACGTATCAACGTAAAATTAGTTTCTGAAGTTGGAGTTGGAACCATTGCAGCGGGTGTTGCTAAAGCAAAAGCTGATGTTGTATTAATCGCTGGATATGACGGTGGTACTGGAGCTTCTCCATTGACTTCATTGAAACATGCAGGTCTTCCTTGGGAGCTTGGATTAGCCGAAGCACAACAGACTTTAGTATTAAACAACTTAAGAAGCCGTATCGTTGTAGAATGTGACGGCCAATTAAAAACAGGACGTGACGTAGCCATTGCTGCTTTACTAGGTGCTGAAGAGTTTGGTTTCGCTACTGCTCCCCTAGTTGCTTCTGGTTGTATTATGATGCGCAAATGTCATTTAAACACTTGCCCTGTAGGTATTGCAACTCAAGATAAAGAATTACGCAAAAACTTCAAAGGAACTCCTGAGCACGTAATTAACTTCTTCTACTATGTTGCAGAAGAGTTAAGGGGTATAATGGCGCAACTTGGATTCAGAACTTTAGAAGAAATGATTGGTCAAACACACAAAATCAATTCTAACAAAGCCATTACACATTATAAAGCAAGAGGGTTGGATTTATCTTCTATCCTACACAGACCTGATTCATACAAAAATATGACAGTTCGCAATACTGAGAGTCAAGAACATGGATTGGATGATGTTATGGATTTCCAAATCTTAAAAGATTCTCACCGTGCTTTATACAGAAAAGAAAAAACAACTTTAGAATATTCTATCAAAAACACAGACCGTTCTGTAGGAGCTATTCTTAGTAACGAAATTTCTAAAATATACGGACACCTAGGACTTCCTGAAGATACTTTAAATGTAAACTTCAAAGGCTCAGCAGGACAAAGTTTCGGAGCATTTAGTGCACACGGGTTAACATTCTCTGTTGAAGGAAACACAAATGATTATTTAGGAAAAGGATTGTCTGGAGCTAAATTAATTATTAAAAAGCCTGCTCAAGCTACCTTTGTAGCTTCTGAAAATATTATCGTTGGTAACGTTTGTTTATTTGGAGCAATTGAAGGAGAAGCATTCATCAACGGTATTGCAGGAGAGCGTTTTGCTGTTCGTAACTCAGGAGCCACAGCTGTCGTTGAAGGTGTGGGAGATCACGGTTGTGAATACATGACAGGTGGAAAAGTAATCGTTCTAGGTAAAACTGGAAGAAACTTTGCTGCCGGTATGAGTGGTGGTATCGCTTATATCTACGATCCTCAAGACAAATTCACAAACGGCTTATGTAACACTGAAACTATCGAATTCGAAAAAGTAGAAGGACAAGAAGCCGATGAATTAAAAACTTTAATAGAAAGACATGTTGAGTACACACAAAGTACAAAAGGTATCGAACTATTAAGTAATTGGGAAGCAAGCCTAGAAAATTTTGTAAAAGTAATGCCTACAGAATACAAAAAAGCGCTTAAGCGTATGGAAACTGAGGTACAAATGGTAGAAGAATTAACAGCATAATACAATGGGAAAAGTTACAGGTTTTAAAGAATTCGAAAGACAAGATGAATCATACACAGCAGTACAAGAGCGTGTAGGACATTATAAAGAATTTACAGTTCCCTTGAGTGAAGCTGAAATTACTAAACAAGGATCTCGTTGTATGGATTGTGGTATTCCATTTTGCCACAGTGGATGCCCGTTAGGGAATTTAATCCCTGATTTCAACCACATGGTACACCAAGGTGAATGGCAAAAAGCCTCTTGGATACTACATTCAACTAATAATTTCCCTGAGTTTACTGGACGTTTATGCCCAGCACCATGTGAAAAAGCATGTGTATTAGGGATTATTAACGATCCAATCTCTATTGAAAATATTGAGAAAAATATTGTGGAGCGTGCCTTCCAAGAAGGATGGATTAAACCTCAGCCACCAAAAACAAGAACTGGAAAAACAATCGCTATTGTTGGTTCAGGTCCTGCTGGTTTAGCAGCTGCACAACAATTAAATAGAGCAGGACACACAGTTACTGTTTTTGAAAGAGATAATGCAATCGGTGGATTATTACGTTATGGTATTCCAAATTTCAAATTAGAAAAGGAAATTATCGACAGACGTGTCGCAATCCTTGAAGCAGAAGGAATCACTTTCAAAGTAAATACCAATGTTGGTGTAAACTATGATATTGAAGATTTAAAAGCATTCGATTCAATCGTACTTTGTGGCGGAGCAACTCAAAGGAGAGGTTTACCAACTCCAGGTGCCGATGCTGATGGTGTGGTTCAGGCAATGGATTTCTTAACACAACAAACAAAAGTTGTTTTTGGAGAAAAAATAGAGAATCAAGTTTTAGCTACTGGAAAAGATGTAATCGTAATTGGTGGAGGAGATACTGGTTCTGACTGTGTTGGTACTTCAAACCGTCATGGTGCAAAATCAGTAACCAACTTCGAGATTATGCCTAAACCGCCTATCGGAAGAAGTGAGACAACACCTTGGCCTTTCTGGCCTTTACAGTTGAAAACATCTACTTCACACAAAGAAGGATGTGACAGAAACTGGTTAATTAATACCAAAGAATTCATCAAAGATGCAAATGGAAAATTAACTGCTCTTAAAACTGTAAACGTAGAGTGGAAAATTGTTCCAGGAAAAGCACCTCAATTAATCGAAATTGAAGGTTCTGAAAAAATCTGGCCTTGTGATTTAGCATTATTGGCTTTAGGATTTACAGGTCCAGAGAAAACATTGGCTGATCAATTAGGTATTGCAACTGATGCTAGAAGCAATTATAAAGCAGAATATGGTAAATACCAAACAAACATCCCCAACATATTTACTGCGGGTGATATGAGAAGAGGACAATCATTAATTGTATGGGCCATCTCTGAAGGACGTGAGGCTGCTAGACAAGTAGATTTATTCTTAATGGGAACCACAAATCTTCCTACTAAAGAAGGAGGAGATTTGCCTCCATTATAATTTCTAATACAGAATTTAAAATCCCTTGAGAAGATATTTCTCAAGGGATTTCTTTTTTCATCAAACAAAAAAGAAGAAAAAACCAAATATTTAACACTAAATATATCTATTAAGCACAACCTACTCTTCAATAATCAAAAAAACAATAAAGTTATATTTCTAAAACATTGTTAAAATAAAACAGTAAACAAGAGTTTTTGTTTGTTTTTAAACAAAATGTTATGTTTTGTTAAATAACTTATTTTTGTTTGGTCGTAATATTAAAGAATAATAAATTTGTAAAAAATTATAAACAAGATGCAAGCAAACGATTTACTACAGTTAGCAGAACAATTTGGCAGTCCACTTTATGTGTATGATGCAGAGAAAATACAATCCCAGTATAATCGATTAACCAAGGCTTTTTCTAAAGTTCCTAATTTACGCATCAATTATGCCATGAAGGCATTATCTAATGTTGCTATTCTTCAATTATTAAGAGATATGGGCTCTGGATTGGATACAGTTTCTATTCAGGAAGTTCAATTAGGATTACATGCTGGTTATGCGCCAGAAAAAATATTTTACACTCCAAATGGTGTTTCCCTTGAAGAAATTGAAGAGGTGCACGCATTGGGCGTACAAGTAAACATTGACAACTTATCTATATTAGAACAATTTGGAGCAAAACATCCACATGTCCCAGTTTGCATTCGTATTAACCCACACGTAATGGCTGGTGGAAATGCCAACATTTCTGTAGGGCATATAGACAGTAAATTTGGAATTTCTGTTCATCAATTACCACATTTAGTTCGTATTGTTGAAAACACAAATATGAACATTGCAGGTATTCACATGCACACAGGATCTGATATTTTGGATATTGAAGTGTTTTTATATGCGGCAGAGATTTTATTTGATGCTGCCAAAAATTTCAAAAATTTAGAATTTTTAGATTTTGGAAGTGGTTTTAAAGTTCCTTACAAAAAAGATGATATCGCTACAGACATTGATGAATTAGGTAGAAAACTATCAAAAAGATTCAATGCTTTCTGTGCAGAATATGGTAAAGATTTAACATTAATCTTTGAACCAGGAAAATTCTTAGTAAGTGAGGCTGGTTTCTTTTTAGCAAAAGTGAATGTAGTAAAACAAACGACATCTACTGTTTTTGCTGGAATTGATAGTGGTTTCAACCACTTGATTCGTCCAATGTTTTATGGCTCACAACATTTTATTGAAAACATTTCTAATCCAAAAGGCAAAGAGCGTTTTTACTCTGTTGTAGGGTATATTTGCGAAACTGATACTTTTGCAACCAATAGAAGAATTGCAGAAATCAAAGAAGGAGATATTCTTTCATTTAGAAATGCAGGAGCATATTGCTTCTCTATGTCCTCAAACTATAATTCTAGATACAAACCAGCAGAAGTTTTATGGATGAATGGAAAAGGGTACCTAATCAGAGCTCATGAGAAATTTGAAGACTTACTTCAAAATCAAATTCCGTTACCAGTAGAATTAACTGAATCTGTAACAGCATAATACAACAATCCCGAAACTTACTTCAAAGTTTCGGGATTTTTTTTGCACTTTCCCTTTTGTTCTTTCTTAAAAATCATACTGTCTAAAAAATTTGTATTATAAAATCATTTAACTGCACCCATCAATTGAAGAGTTATTTTTTCAAAACCAAATTCTAAAACTAACGATTAAGCAACTCCAAAACAGACCATCCTATTTGAAATAAAAAAAACCATCCGTAAAACGAATGGTTTTTCGAGAGTAATAAACTAATCTCATTTTTTTTGTAAAACATCTTCTAAAACTTCACATTCCGTACCATTCGGGAAAGTAATACTTAACATTTTAGAAAGTGTTGGAGCTATTTCGGTAATATTCTCTTTTTTATACGATTCTCCTTTTGGGACATTCCAACCATAAAAAAGTAAAGGAACATTGGTATCATAACTATTTGGCGTTCCGTGTGTGGTCCCTGTTTCATATCCGTAACTTTCTAAATACCCTGTTCCTTCAAGAATTACAAGATCACCACTTTGTTTAGGGTCATATCCCTTGAATATAAAATTCAAATAATAATCGTGAGCAGACCCCATCAAAATATCTTCTTGTGTATATACTCTTTTCACATAAACCTGTTCCATCAAAAAGTCTTTGAAACTTTGTTTCACTTTCGCTAACTCTAATCCTTTTTGTTTGATAACTTCCCTATCCAAGAAAACATTATAATTAGAATACTTTAAAACTAAATTGACCCCGAAAGAATCCATTGAAAACTTCTTCAAAGATTCCGAAATCTCTTTGGAAGGAATATTGTTTACATTTAGTTTACGATCTTTCAAATAAATTGCGTTTTCAGCAACTGCATGATCTGCAGTTAAGAAAACCAAGTAATTATCTTTTCCAACAGTTGTATCTAGATAATCCAAAAATGTAGCAATTGTAAGATCTAGACGCAAATATGTATCTTGAATTTCTATAGAACGTGGCCCAAAAGTATGCCCAACATAATCTGTAGAAGAAAAACTAAAAGTTAAGAAATCAGTAATATTATCTTTACCCAACTCTTCTTTCTCAATTGCTCGCATGGCTAATTCAGCCAAGAAATCATTACCAAAGGGTGTAGTTTTCAAAACTTCCATTCCTCTCTCTTTGTAAATCTTTTTCAAATCATACGGAAATACTGGAGCAACACCTTTTGCCAAACTACCTTCATAAGGATTATTGTCAGGTAAACTTTCGTTATAGGTATCAATTGATTTTAACAAACTCCATCCTTTATCGATATATTTCATATAATTCTTCTCTGCATTGAATTGAGTAACCCAATCCGGTAATTTATCTCCATAAAAACTACTCGAAATAAATTCTCCTGATTTTGTGCTCCAAAATGCCCAGTTGGCGAAATGTCCAGCAGGCAAAATAGCTCCACGATCTTTGATACTCACCCCTATTACTTTCCCAGTAAAGTTTGTTGCCATTCGCAATTCATCAGTAATTGTTGTACTCAGAAGATTTTTTGGAGACATTGCCCCTTCTTTTTCAGCTCCAGCAACCAACGATTTTACACCAGGATCGTCAGTGCAATACATATTCTTTCCAGTAGAACGAACATACCAATCGTTCCCAATGATTCCGTGCACGGCGGGAGTTGTTCCTGTATAAATAGAAGCATGCCCTGGAGCAGTAAACGTAGGTACATAATTATAATTCATGTTGTGATAGGTAAAACCATCACCCATTAATCTTTTGAACCCCTTAGTCGAAAAATCATCTGAAAAGCGATATAAATATTCCATTCTCATTTGATCTACAACAATTCCAACAACCAATTTTGGTCGCTGTTGTGCTTGACTCTGAATAGCAAAAGCACTAACTAAAAACAAAATAATTTTTCTCATATTATATTTAAATGGTAAACAAAAATACTCTTTATCAGGTAAAAAAAACAAAATGCAATTATTAATTCAAAATAATAACGCTATAACAACGAAAACATATCAAATCCTTAAGGAATTATCTTATGCCTCGAAAAGTTTAAAAAAAATAAATCGAAAGAAAACCTAATTATTTTGATTGCAAAATACAATTACAAAATAGAGTTTATATGAAATGAGTACACAATAAAAAAAACAGAAGTTTAATTGTAATTGACAATATTATAGGCAAGAACCCTATCTTCATATTTAACATACAATTGTTTTCGGTTATCCTGTTTTTTTCTAGTGATAAACGAAAGTGTGCAATTCTCTCCATTATTATCTTTACAAACAAATGGATAAATAAGATCGGTATCATTTTCTTCAGTAGGAAGATACTCGACAATATCAAATAACTGAATGGCTTCAGAATAGATTACAATTCTGTTCTTTTGGGTATCTAAATTGACTACAATAGCTACAGGTTTTAGGACACTCCAGTTACCAAATTTACCACTCTTTTCTTTTACAGAAACACTTAATCCGGTAGTTTTAAATCTATAAGCCTGACTAAATCCTTGATTTAAACCCAGAAATAGAAACAATACCAAAACTATAATTCTAAACTTATTCATTCTTTATTATTTTACTAAAAACAAATGTAATGAATTTAAAAATCAAATGAAACGACCTGTTTTTTGGCCAACTCAAATTCGGAAATCATAGTATCAATTATTTCTTTGGCAGGCAATATTTCGGTTATCAATCCAGCAATCTGACCAATCTCTAATTCTCCCTCAGCCAAATCTCCTTCAAACATGCCACGCTTTGCTCTAGCACGCCCTAATAAAGAAATCAATTCTTCCTTACTTGGACATTTTTTATATAGTTCTTGAAGATCCTCATAAAACTTATTCTTGATTAATCGAACAGGCGCTAATTCTTTCAGTGTTAATTGAGTTCCACCCTCTTGAACCTCGATAATAGTTTGTTTGAAATTGACATGCGAAGAAGATTCTAATGAAGCTGCAAATCGACTCCCTACTTGTACACCATCAGCACCAAGAGCCATAACAGCCAGCATCCCTCTACCTGTCGCTATTCCTCCTGCTGCAATTAACGGAATTGAAATTTTGTTCTTTACCATCGGAATCAAAGTAAGAGTCGTTGTTTCCTCTCTTCCATTATGCCCTCCTGCTTCAAAACCTTCGGCCACTATAGCATCAACTCCAGCTTCTTGCGCTTTTAAAGCAAACACAGAACTGCTCACAACATGTACGACAGTTATACCATTTTCTTTCAAAAAAGGAGTCCACGTTTTCGGGTTTCCTGCTGATGTAAAAACGATTTTAACCCCTTCCTCAATAATAATCTTTAGTATTTCTTCAATATTAGGATAAAGCATTGGTACATTAACCCCAAATGGTTTATCAGTAGCTGCTTTACATTTTTGAATATGTTCTCTTAGCACTTCGGGATACATAGAACCTGCGCCAATCAACCCCAATCCTCCTGCATTACTTACGGCACTGGCTAATTTATATCCGCTATTCCAAATCATTCCACCTTGAATGATTGGATATTTGATTTTAAAGAGATTGGTTATTGCATTCATACACACAAAAGAATTATTTTTTGATTAGTTTTCCCTTAGCACTTTTGCCATTAATTTTAATTTCATACACATAAATACCCGATTGTAGTGATTGTACCGAAATAGAAGAAAATTCCTTGGAGAGGGTTTGTTCTAATATTTTTTGTCCTAAGATGGAATAAACCGTAAATACTCCTGAATTCGAACTGTTCCCGAAATAAACCGTACTTACATCGTTGGTAGGATTTGGAAATAAAAAATAGTCATTATCATAAAAATAATCCGATCCTAACGTCAACGATTGACTAAAATCTGGGATTCCATAACCATATTGATTAGTCGGTATATCATATCTATCAGCAGATTTAACAATCATTTCTTTAATTTCATAATTCGTTTTATCAGGAAATGCTTGCCACAAGCAAGCTACCAAACCAGCAATTATAGGGCTTGAAAAAGAAGTCCCATCTGCTACACCAATGTTCCCCGAAGCATCGGATAAAACTACCGATTTTCCTTGAGCCATAATATCTGGTTTGATTCTTCCATCAAATGATGGACCAATAGAGCTAAAATCTGTTACAGTTTCGGATGCATTTACAGCTCCAATTGTAAGAACCGAAAAACCATCAGCTGGAGCACCAATATAAGGATTAGAAGTATTTCCCTCATTACCTGCTGAGGCCACTACAATCATACCACGGGAAAAAGCAATTTCGGCCCCACGAGTAATAAAAGTCGTTTCACCATTCATCTCAGAATAGGTATGGCTATAACTGGCATTATCATATTCAAAATATCCTAACGAAGTATTCATTACATCTACCCCAAGACTATCAGCTTTCTCTGCTGCTTCAACCCAATAGGATTCTTCTACAGGATTTTCGGATGCTCCGTTTTCAGTTCTAAACAAATAATAAGAAGCATCTGGCGCAGTACCTACAAGTGAATTGTCTTTATACCCTCCCATACACGAAAGCACCATTGTTCCGTGTGAATCTCCTGTATAAAAATTAGAACTCCGACTCACAAAATCATAACCTCCTAAAATTTGGCCATTATCCCGTAGTTTTTGAAAAGGTTCAGCCGAATCGACACCCGGAAAACCAGCATCTAATATTGCAATGATTTTTCCAGAGCCTGTATAATTGTTTTGATGCAATACATCGCCTTGAAGCATCTGGATTTGATTGTTAGAGTTCCCGTAATTAAAATTTACTTGTGATTCGAGAACTTTGGTAAAGGATTTGTTTTTGGCTAAAGAAGACTTTTTTGCCGTCGAATTGAGAGCTTTATTTGCAAAATCTATTCTATCGACAAAATTGAAAGATTTCAAAGAGTTAATAATCGTTTGTGAACCACGAACATGCAAAGCATTCAACCATTTAGATTGAGCCATAATCGTAATACCCGAAACTGCTTGTATCTGATTGATATAACTTTTATCGATAGGGATATCTTTAGAATCAAAAGCAATATTTTGCTTCGTCCTTCTATCTATTGCTCTTTGCGAAAGCATTGACAATGGATTGTCATAATAGGCTTGAGTATTATTTTTTATAGTAAAATATACCCATGCGTCTTCTTGAGAACTCCCTTTAAAGCACAAAAAAAATACAATACCAAATAAAATTTTCTTCATGCTTTACTAAAATTAAATCACACTTTATGAAATAACACCAGAACCAACCAATTCATCTCCGATATACCAAGCTACGAATT
This sequence comes from Flavobacterium adhaerens, assembly GCF_040045115.1. Taxonomy (NCBI): domain Bacteria; kingdom Pseudomonadati; phylum Bacteroidota; class Flavobacteriia; order Flavobacteriales; family Flavobacteriaceae; genus Flavobacterium; species Flavobacterium adhaerens. The sequence goes on from NZ_JBDLZX010000014.1 coordinate 52,247, forward strand.
GCCCTTCGGTAATGGCTGATTGAGGTTCATCAAATGAAACATACATCCCTTTTTCGAATTGATGTAAGGTAGCTTTTTGTAAAGGCTGCCTGTATCGGATACGCGCCATCACTTCCATAGTTTCGCCTTCGGTCAAAGTCATATCTTCACGAATCCAATGTACTTCGGATTTATCAATAAACAATGCTTTTTTAAACAATCCAGGGTGCATACTCGACAAGCCTGTATAAATTGTGTTGGTTTCTACATCGGTAGCAATCACAAATAAAGGATCGGTAGTACCTCCTACATTCAAGCCTTTTCGTTGCCCAACGGTAAAATAATGAGCGCCTTGATGTTTCCCCATGACCTTTCCCATAGTTGTGGTATAAGGTAATTTTCTAGAATCAAATGCCAATTGTCCTTCAGCAGATAATTCTTCTTGTGAATTATCAGTATAAACAGAATCGTTTTTATCAATTTGAATAATGATTCCCTCTTTAGGTTGTAATTTTTGTTGCAAAAATTCGGGCAAACGTACTTTCCCGATAAAACATAAACCTTGTGAATCCTTTTTTTCGGCAGTAACCAATTCCATTTCGGATGCTATTTCTCTTACTTCAGGTTTTGTCAATTCACCAATAGGAAATAACGCTTTCGCTAATTGTTCTTGAGATAATTGACATAAAAAATACGATTGATCCTTATTACCATCTACACCTGCAAGGAGTTGATACACTTTTTTACCATCAACTTCGGTTTCACTTTTGCGGCAATAATGTCCTGTAGCAACATAATCAGCTCCAAGACTTAAAGCGATTTTCATGAAAACATCGAATTTTATCTCGCGGTTACAAAGAACATCAGGATTTGGCGTTCTTCCTTTTTCGTATTCGTTGAACATATAATCAACAATCTTTTCTTTGTATTGCTCGCTCAGATCTACAGTTTGAAAAGGAATCCCTAATTTTTGAGCAACTAATAAAGCATCATTACTATCTTCCAACCAAGGACATTCATTAGAAATGGTCACCGAATCATCATGCCAATTTTTCATAAAAAGACCTATAACTTCATACCCTTGTTGTTGCAATAAATATGCTGCAACACTAGAATCTACACCACCAGAAAGACCAACAACTACACGTTTCATATTTTGACTATATTTTATCTCAATACTTTGAGAATAATAAACATAACTTGATATTATGCTTTCTATTTTTTAAAATTGAATATTTAAAACTTCAAACTTTTGCAAAATTACAAATAATTAATCTAGAAAAAACTAAATATAATTCGACTAAAACAATATTAGAATAATCTTAACTAATTATTATATTCCTATAGATTGAAGGAAACAAATTAGTTTTTTACTCTATCTTTTTTCAATTCAATTTTTTTTGGTTTGTCCATATTCTCTTCACTTTCCAATTTGCCATTTACAAAAAACTGCCACTTCCCTACTTTTTTACCATTTTTGAACATCCCTTTAGCAATAACTAAATCATTCGGGTCTTTATAAACTGCTTCACCATCATACTCTCCATTTTTAAAAAAACTATTCTCTAAGACAATTCCACTTTCAGAATACTTTTTGTAAACACCTTCTTTTAAACCATTTTTATAAACAACTTCATCTACAATTTTCCCACTAGGATAATATACCGTTCTCGTTCCATCAAGTTTCCCATTTTTGTAATTCTCGATAGTCATGATCTCTTTTGAGGCTTTGTGATAATATTTCCAAACTCCTTCCCGCAATTTATTGACCTCTTTTCCTTCGCTTACAATATTTTTATTTTGATCATAAAAAATAGTGTAACACGAATTATTGTTGGGTTCAAAAGTTCTTGTCGCTATAACCGATTGCGCTTTGGTATCATCAAAAAATTTAAAAATACCTACTTCCTTGCCATGCTCAAAAGTTCCCTCGTAGCGTTGTCTTCCTGATTCTTTATAAAATCCTTTCCAAACACCATGTTTTTTCCCCATCTGATCAACAGGATTATTCGCTGACTGACAAAACACAATTTGACCAAAGAAGAAAAGAGCTAAAAATCTAAAAATAGTTGACATATAATTCTAATTAAAGTATCTAAAAAAAATGCCTCAAAAATCTTAGGCATCATAAAATTAAAAAACAGATGATTCAAAACCAACACATCCTCTAATTAAACAAAAAAGCTCCTAAATTAAGGAGCTTTCTTTGGTATTTAGATTATTATTTTTTTGCTTTTTTTTGAGCTTCTGCTTGTTCCATTGCTTCTTGCAAACGTTGTTGGAATTTGCTTGGTTTTTTAGGCTCCTTTAATTTATTTTCTTGAATTTGAGCATGTATTTTATCAGAATCTACGATGTAGTTTTTGATTACAAACATAATTCCGATTGTGATTAAGTTTGAAATAAAGTTGTACAAACTCAAACCAGCTCCATAACTATTAAAGAAAATCAACATCATTAATGGTGAAACATAAATCATGATTTTCATCATTTTGGCCATATCTGGCATTCCTTCTTGTTGTGGAGCTGCCATTTGCTGATCGCCTGAAGTCATTTTCATATAAAAGAAAATGGCTATTGCTGCCAAAATAGGGAATAAACTAATATGATCTCCGTATAATGGGATATGGAACGGTAACTTGGCTACAGAATCAAAAGAAGATAAATCATCAGCCCAAAGGAAGCTTTTTTGTCTCAATTCGAATGCAGCTGGAAAAAATTGGAAGGAAGCATACATAAATGGAATCTGAATCAAGGCTGGAATACAACCTGCCATAGGATTCACTCCCGCTTTAGAATACAACTTCATCGTTTCCTGTTGCTTTTTCATTGGATCCTTAAATTTCTCTCCAATCTCAGTAATATCAGGACGCAATACTTTCATCTTAGCCTGAGACAGGAACGACTTATAGGTAATAGGCGACATACCAATTTTGATAATAATCGTGAAAATAATGATTGCAATTCCTAAAGACAATCCAATTGTTGAGCTTAAAAACCCAAATAACGGAATGAAAATAAACTTATTAATCCATCCAAAAATCCCCCAACCAAGTGGAACAATTTTTTCAATTCCTTTGTCGTAAGCTTTCAACGTAGTGTAATCAGTCGGACCAAAATACCAACTCATTTTATAGTCTAGTTCTCCATTATGAAATGCTAATGGTACACTAGCCTTAAAATCTTTTGTAAAAACAGTGTCTTTTGTTTCGTCTAAAACTAATTTGTTGGATTTTAAGATTGCTTTTTCAAAAGGTTTATCGGTCAACAAAATAGCACTAAAAAAATGTTGTTTGAAAGCTATATAATCCACTTTTTCAGGATTTTCTTCTTTATCAGTACCATCAGCAACATAGTCATCTTTACCCTCTTCATATTGAAAACGGATTTCTGTGAAACGGTTCTCGTACGAAATACTTTTCTCAGATCTATACGTTTTTAAATTCCACTGCAAATCCAATGGTTTTGCTGTATTTAGCACTTTATTCAAACCTTGAGAACGAACGTCAAAACCAACCATATAATCGTTTGGCTTCAAGATGTATTTGTATTCTAAAAATTCGTTGGCACCCGCTTTCAGTTTCATTGCTAAAACTTGGTCAGCACCAATTTTGGACAATGTAGGTTCAAAATACAAATCTTTAGTATTCAAAACTCTATTATCAGTAGTTTGCAATTGAAGATTTAAATCGGCATTATTATCTTTTATTAATGATACTAACTGACCTGATTTTTTTTCAAATTTTTCAAAGTTTTTTAAAGTCGCTTCAACGATATAACCTCCTTTGTTTGCAATTTTCAAAAGTACAAACTCATTCTCGATGGTTGTGATATTGTTTTTTGCTGAAGGCAAGGTTGCTGAATAAGCAAATCCTCCCAAAGTTTTTTGCAATTGCACTAATTGAGTAGAATCGCCAGCAACTGCAGCTACAGTAGGAGCTGTTATTTGTTGTGCTGCTTTTGCTTTAGCTTGTTTTGCGACCAATTCTTTCTTCGCCTTTTCAGCTGCAATTTGCGCCTCTGAAGGTTTATTTTGGTACATCATCCAAAAGAATATACCCGCAATCAATAGCATTCCTATGATCGAATTAAGGTCTAATTTTTTTTCTTCCATTGTAATTATTATTCTTATCTATGTTCTGAGTTATATTCAATCAGAAACTGATTTTGTTAGTCATCAATCCCGTTTCTATGTTACACAATTGATAGACATCTTTCTAGAAAACTTTTTTTACTTCTTTTTGCCTTTTACCGCAGCGGCAACAAAACTCACAAAAATTGGGTGCGGATTTGCTACAGTACTCTTATATTCCGGATGGTATTGTACCCCAATAAAGAATGGATGATTCTCCAATTCTACGATTTCGACCAAACCAGTATCTGGATTAACCCCTGATGAAATCAATCCTGCTTTCTCTAACTGAGCTACATATTGACTATTGTATTCGTAACGGTGGCGGTGACGTTCAGAAATAGATGTTTTTCCGTAAATTTTATGAGCCAATGAATCTGGAGTAATATCGCATTTCCAAGCTCCAAGTCTCATTGTACCTCCCTTATCGGTAACATTCTTTTGACTTTCCATCAAATTCACAACTGGATTAGCAGTTTCATTATTCATTTCAGTTGAATTAGCATCGGCTAAACCTAAAACATTTCTAGAATACTCGATAATTGACATTTGCATTCCCAAACAAATTCCGAAAAACGGTATATTGTTTTCACGAACATAACGAATCGTTTCTATCTTACCCTCTATTCCTCGTTCGCCAAATCCTGGCGCAACAAGAACTGCATCTAAACCAGAAAGTTTTTCTTTAACGTTATCGGCATTTATAAATTCTGAATGAACCGAAATCACATTCACTTTAGTTTCATTTGCAGCACCTGCATGAATGAAAGCTTCAAGAATTGATTTGTAACAATCTTGCATCTCTACATATTTACCAACCAATCCGATATTTACAACATGTTTTGGATGTTTTAATCTACGTAAAAATGTATTCCAATTTTTCAAATCTGGAGCCGCTTTTTTAGGTAAATCTAATTTTCTCAATGCTACTACATCAAGACCTTCTTCCATCATTAAATTAGGAACTTCATAGATAGTTGAAGCATCAATAGACTGAATAACCGCTTCTTTTTTTACATTACAAAACAAAGCCAATTTGCTTCGGATTTCTGAAGAAATTTCATGTTCTGTTCTACAAACTAAGATATCAGCTTTTATACCACTTTCCATCAAAGCTTTCACTGAATGTTGTGTTGGTTTTGTTTTTAGCTCCCCAGCTGCAGCCAAATAAGGAACTAAAGTTAAATGAATCACAATAGCATTGTTTTCACCTAAATCCCAAACTAATTGACGAACCGATTCTATATAGGGTAAAGACTCAATATCACCTACTGTTCCACCTATTTCGGTAATAACAATATCATAATCACCAGAATTACCCAGCAATTGCATTCTATCTTTAATTTCATTAGTGATATGAGGTACAACTTGAACCGTTTTCCCTAAAAATTCGCCTCGACGTTCTTTCTCAATAACCGAAAGATAAATTCTACCAGTGGTAACATTGTTGGCTTGAGACGTAGGAACGTTTAAGAAACGCTCATAGTGCCCTAAATCCAAATCGGTTTCAGCACCATCGTCTGTTACATAACATTCTCCATGTTCGTATGGGTTTAATGTCCCTGGATCAACATTTAAATAAGGGTCAAACTTCTGAATTGTAGTCCTATACCCTCTTGCTTGTAACAATTTTGCCAAAGATGCCGCTATAATTCCTTTTCCTAAAGAAGAAGTCACACCGCCAGTAACAAAAATATATTTCGTTTGATTCATTATGAGTTGTGTTTGTATTGTAGTTGTGTAAAAAAACGTGGCAAAAGTACAAATTTAATTAGACAATTAGACGATGTCACAATTAGAAAATTTGCCAACTTCGAAATTAGACTTAAAGACTGTGATACACACTAAAAACTGCGCTTACACTTTTAAAACCAATTTATCATATCCTGTATTGAATAAGCATAACTACCTCTATATCGTTAAACTTATCCCAATGATTCACCTCTTTCATTAAACAAAAAAAATCCTCTATTTAAATACTACTCAACAAATAATTCCCCAGATTTATAATAATGTTTACCATCAGTGGCGTCTGTACCTCGAGTTGAGTCAAAAAACAGCTTAAATTTTTCGGGATTTACTTCTTCCAAAACGAGGATATCACTTTTATGGTAACTGTAATAATACACTTGATTTTTATCTTTAGCATAATATTCACCAACAACTTCAAAAGTATCTAAATCCGCTTCAGGAAAAGGCAACATAGGAAAAGGCAGTACATATCGAAGGGCGTAAATATGCGTTTTATCTTTGCCAAATGCTACATCAGAAATAGTAACAATTTCAAAGCTTTCAGGATTATTTACATTGGTGACTATTTTATTTTGAACAAAAATATTTTTATCATCACGTCCCACTAATCCTTGCAATGATCTAAATGTGTTTCTATCTGCTTCTTTCAATACCTTATCCTGAAAAAAAACATTTTTAGCATCATAAGCATATTCTTCTCCAACATAAGTAAAACTGGCACCATCTGCTCCAGGAATGATTCCCCACTTATAGTAGGCATTGTGTTTATCATGCCAATAATTATTAGTTGTGTCATTTGCTAAAGGACGAAAACTAGTTGCATCTGCGGTAGCAATTTTTTTAGTATTATAATAAACATTGTTTTTATCCTTACTATAATAACCTCGATTATCGAATTGAGTAAACGAATCTGGATGGGCGTTTTTAATAATTTTCCCATCAAAATAAACGTATTTTCCTTTTATAAAATAACCATAATTGGATATTCCTCTAGAAACATTATTCCACTGACGAGGAAGTCCGTACGATATTGTGACAAGCAATCCCAATATCAAGGTTACTATAAACCACCAAAATGGATTTGTTTCATAAAATGAATATCCCAATAAATACAATAACAGAAAAATTATTGACGGATACATAAAAAATAAAATAGCCGTTAGGATTGATGATTTTTTACTAGCAAATTCTGGAGCCGCAATCATCATAGGCGACATCATAATCATTGCTGGCCAAGGCAAGCATATACAAGTAATCACAATATTTACTAACATATTCATACAACCAAAAGGATTCTAAAAATGATACTACTCTATTATTACGGTTTTGGGTATTTCTGTTTAATGTTCCGAATTAATTCTTCGAGCCCATTGAGTTTTAATTCATGAACTAATTTTAACTGTTCGCCAAGTTCACCTTTTGGAAAACCTTTATTACTGTACCAAACTATATAATATTCTGGAATATCAATAAGATAATACCCTTCATATTTCCCGAAAGGCATTTTGGTATGTGCCAACTTTATAAGTTGATTTTGATTTTGATCCATTTGACAAAGAAAAAAGCTCTATTGAAAGAGCTTTTTTTTTTAATATTACTATTTTTTTTGTTTTACTTCCAAATAAAACTTATTCTCTTCTCGATATCTGGATGTAAACTCAAGAAAACAGGACAAGTCATTGCGGCTTTTTCTAAAATTATCCTATCTTTTGTTTCAGCTACACCCACAATTTCAAAGATAATTTCGATTTCTCTAATACGCCTTGGATCGGCACTCATTAATTTTGTAACAGCAGCTGTAGATCCCTTAAAATCAACATTCAAATCTCTTGATTTTATCCCCATTATGGTCATCATGCAAGTTGCCAAAGCATTAGCTACAGCATCTGTTGGAGAAAAAGCCTCTCCTTTACCGTTGTTATCTACTGGAGCATCTGATAGAATCTCGGTACCCGATTGAATATGTACTGAAGAAGTTCTTAAATCTCCTAAATACGTTACTTTTGATGTCATTGCTATATTTTTAATTATAGTTTATTATTTTATTTGGCCTCTTTCACTGTTAGATCAGTGTCGTAATACAAAATATAAAATCCATTATTAACAAAGTTTCCTTCCTTATTTTTTTGGTAATCAAACTTACTCTCGATTTGTTCAGTTACCATCATTTCGGCAGTTTCTTGGTAGGATTTCCCTTGAGATAAACGCATCAAAGTATCAAAAGTTACATCAAAACCACGAATGGCAAATGTACTTGGATTAACTTTATTTTTATTTCGATAACTCTGCATAAACAATAGTGCTTCTGGAGAATTGTTTTCTCGAGTAACAGAAGGATACATCAAATGCAACTTAGTCAAATTCTCAAAATAAATATCATCTGTATCCAAAGTGTCATTCGATTCTAAAATTACTAATTGAACTTGGTATGTCGCCATAACATCAAGCATCGCTTTGATGGTATATTTTATCATTGCGGTATTGGCAGTTTCTAGAATAACATAATTCATTTTATCTTTTACCAATTGCGCTTTAAATCCTTCTATATTCACACCTCCTGTTGCGGTCAAAGGTGCGATTTTAACATCTTTTTGATTTTCTAAAATATACTTTCGGATCGTCTCCTTTTTTTTATCTATAACAGCAATGATATTACCTTGCTTTGCATTTAGAAAATTAAACATTCCTGTTTTTAAATCAGAATTGGAAATGATTGATTGGTACAAATTAGGGATCGGATTTGCATCATCTTTAGACAAAGGCGAAATAACAGGAACATTATTTTCTTTTAGAATATTTGCCGTTTTCTCGACATTGCTCTGATAAAATGGTCCTATCACCGCATCAGTATTCAAAAGAGTGGTATTATTAAAAATCGTACTCACATTTGAGGTTGACTTACTCTCATTTGAATCAAACACTTTAACATCAACATTTACACCAATCTGTTTAGCCGAATCAATAGCCATCATTGCTCCAGAATAAAAGTCTAAAGTCATATTTAAAAACTTATCTTCATTTAACTTATCAACGGTCAAGCTAGTTGCAGGATCCATTTTTTCGACATTAAACGGCAACAACAAAACCAACGTTTTCTTGTCATTGCTACTAGGTTTTGTCAAAACAACATTTTGCTTTACCGAATTTGTTACAACTTGATTTGACTGTGTCGGAACTTTTATAATCATTCCTTCTTGAACCCCATTTACTAAAATTGGGTTCAAAACAGTCAATTCTTGTTGCGACAATCCAAATTGTTTCGATAAACTATAAAAAGTCTCTTTAGATTTGATTGTATAATTTACAAAAGTTGGGGATTCTATAATCTCAGCAATGGAAAGTTTAGCATCTGTTTTCTTCGTCTCTACATCAGTACTTGTTGCTTTATTTTCGGGACGTTGTCCTTTTATTAACAATTCATATCCAACAGTCAAATTAGAAACAATATCAGGGTTTTTTCGCTCTAATTCTTCAATTGAAATCCCATACTGTTTCGCAATTGAATATTTAGTTTCTTTTGGCAATACAGTATGAAATACAGGTTTGTTATTGACTACTGTTGTCTTTTTAGCACTCCCTTTAGACGGAATATTCAAAACTTGACCAATCTGCAAACCGTATTTAACCAAATCAGGATTCGCCTTTTTTAATTCTTCATCGGTTACATTGTATTTTTTTTCGATACCAAATAAGGTTTCCTTTGCCAAAACTACATGTGTTTTGGATGTAGATTTAGCAGTAGTTCTTAAAGCTGTATCGTTATTTTTTGCTTTAGCTTTTGGAATCAATAAAACGCTATTTGGCTTCAACCCGCTTTGAGCATCAGGATTGAGTTTATAGATATCATAAGGTGTAACATTAAACTTTTTAGCTATTTGAGTTACTGTTTCTCCTTTTTCAACTATATATTTTTCAATTTTTTCTTGAGCCATTATCGATGATGTCGAAAATAGTATCGCACAAATTGAGGTTAAAAAATAGCTTTTATTTAATAATGTCATGCTGTTTTATTTTTAATAAAATTACTTTCTTTATTGCAACTATACATTCTTACAGTTGCTATTTTTTACGATTTTTAATTTTCTGAAACTACGTTTGCGATAAATACATTTTCAAAATGTGATTTACCCTTTTTTTGAACACACTCGTATTGCGCTTCTTCTTTTGTTGTAAACATTTTTGAATACACGTAATACGATTGAATATTTATATTGTAAAAAAAGTTACTCTCTAAAGCTCCAGAATCTACCAATTTCCTAATAAAAGCATCTCTTTCGGTTGCTTCTTTAAAATTTCCAACTACCACATAATATCCTGTACTTACCTCTTTCAATCCCTCAACTTTTTCTATTTTAATAGATTTTATTACGGCTGGTTGCTTGTCTAATTCCTTTTTAATTTGATCTAAAGGCAATGATTTTGCAACCACATTTGATTGTACAGCACTCTGAGACTCAGATGCTTTATTTTTATAACTTTGATTTTTCAATTTTGCCAAATTATCATCATAAGTTCTGGCTTGTTTGCTATAAAAATCGGCTTTACTGATATGCAATCTCAATTCGGCTTTACTTTCATTGTTTAGCGAATCTAATTTGGTAATCAGTTTTATATTATTTAAATCCCTTACTCGCTGTTGCATTTCCATCGTTTTCAATTCTTCAGGAGTCAATTTTACAACATTAGTTTCTGATGGTTTTTGTTTACTATTTTCACGAATGCTTTTTTTGTACTGTTGATTTTCTTCAACGGCAATTCGTTCAGCCTTATCCATCAAACCAGAATACACTTTTCGATTATCAGCCAATTGTTTTTTGAGTTGCATTGACAAATCGTTTGTTTTCTTTATGTTTTCGTTCGAAATTTTTTGCAAACGAACAGACTCATCCAAATCTACCAATTCGGTTTTTTTCAAATCATTCAAGTCTTTACTCATGGTATTCACCAATGAATCTAATTTTACCAAAAGAATTTCCTGAATCTTTTTGTTCGCCTCCAATACCATTTTAAGTTTTTCGGCAGAACCTTCTTTGGTATTATCAAGTTCTTTCAAATCAACCAAAAGTCCATTAACTTTTATCACCCTTTGATTGATTTCATCTTGCAATTCTAATTTATCTTTCAAAGCACTTATTTCTTTTTCATTTGCTTTTGACTTCTCAACCACCACTTGTTTTTCTGCCAAAGCGAGCATCAATTCTTCATTTTCATTAGTAGCTTTAACACCGTTAACGTTAATTGCCAATTTATTTCCTTCGACTAATCCGTTTACGATTTCAGGGTTTTGAGATTCTAATTGTTCAATTGTAATTCCGAATAGTTTTGCAATAGAATACTTTGTTTCTTTTGGTTTTACCACATAAAAAACAGTTTCATCATTAATAACCCTAACTCTACCATCCAACGTTTTCTTTTTGTTTGGAATGGTTATGGTTTGTCCTATTTTCAACCCCTCTTTTAAAATTTCTGTATTAGTTTTATCTAAATCTTCTACAGACACATTATAAAGTCTAGCGATGCTAAACAATGATTCTTTGGGTTGTACCAAATGGGTATTTTTGGACGATGCGGATTCAGTTTTAGATTCTTGTGGTATAACTAATTCTTGACCAACCTGTAATCCATTTGTCAAAATTGCTGCATTTGCGTTTTGAATGGTTTCTACTGTCACATTGTATTTTGTAGCCAATCCGAACAAAGTTTCCTTTGGCGCAACAATATGTTTAATTGAATTTTGAGGAAGTAATGCTGGAACCCAAAGAAGTTGATTTTCTGTAATTCCATTTTGAGACTCGGGATTCAGCCTATAAATTTCGGCTGGCGTAGTCTTGTAATTTTGAGCGATTTGGGCTATGGTTTCGCCTTTTAAAACAATATGTTTGTTTGAAGATTGTTGTCCGAAAGAGACATTAGATACCAAAACAACAAACAATAGAACTTTTAAAAATTTTCTCATAAGTAGGTTTTAAAAAATTAAGTCGTTACAAATGTAACGACTTAATGTTAAAAAAATTACTATTCCCACTCAATTGTTGCTGGTGGTTTTGAACTAATATCATAAACTACTCGGTTTACACCTTTTACTTTATTAATGATATCATTTGAAACTTTCATTAAGAACTCATATGGTAAATGTACCCAATCAGCAGTCATCCCATCTGTAGATTCTACTGCACGAAGTGCTACAACTTTCTCGTAAGTACGCTCATCTCCCATTACACCAACACTATTTACAGGGAGTAAAATCGCTCCTGCCTGCCAAACTTTATCATATAACCCCCAAGATTTCAACCCATCAATAAACACTTTATCAACATCTTGTAAGATTCTAACTTTTTCTGGGGTAATATCCCCCAAAATACGGATAGACAATCCAGGTCCTGGGAAAGGGTGTCTTCCTAACAATTCAGGATCGATCCCTAAAGTTGCTCCTACTCTACGCACCTCATCTTTGAAAAGCATACGCAAAGGTTCAACAATTTTTAATTTCATATAATCCGGCAAACCACCTACATTGTGATGTGACTTGATGGTTGCCGATGGCCCTTTTACCGAAACTGACTCAATTACATCTGGATAAATGGTTCCTTGAGCCAACCATTTTACATCAGTTAACAAGTGTGATTCATCATCAAAAACCTCGATAAACACACGCCCGATAATTTTACGTTTGGTTTCTGGGTCACTCACTCCAGCCAATTCTGACAAGAAACGCTCACCAGCATCAACTCCTTTTACATTCAAGCCCATTCCTTTGTATTGTTCTAATACACTTTCGAACTCGTTTTTACGAAGCAATCCGTTATTTACAAAAATACAATATAGATTTTGACCAATAGCTTTGTTTAATAAAACCGCAGCAACAGTTGAATCTACACCTCCCGAGAGTCCAAGAACAACTTTATCGTCTCCGATTTTTTCTTTCATTTCGGCCACAATTTCTTCTACGAAAGCATTTGGCGTGAAATTTTGAGGTACGTGAGCAATTTTTACTAAGAAGTTCTCCAACATTTGCTTCCCTTCTGTAGAATGGTAAACTTCGGGATGGTATTGAATAGCATAAGTTGTTTCACCTTCAATTTTGTAAGCGGCAAATTCTACGTCATGCGTACTTGCTAACTTAACACCGTTTGTAGGCAAAGCTTTGATACTATCACTATGGCTCATCCAAACTTGACTGTTTGCTGATACTCCTTCGAAGAAAGTTTCACCTTCTTTGATATAAGACAAATTAGCTCTACCATATTCTCTCGTGTTAGAAGCAGCTACTTCTCCACCACTGAAATGAGCTAAGTATTGCGCTCCATAACAAACGGCAAGTAATGGTAACTTTCCTCTAATTTGGGATAAATCTGGATGTGGGGCATCTTCTCCTCTAACAGAAAAAGGGCTACCTCCAAGAATTACGGCTTTATAACTTGATAAATCACTCGGAATGTGATTGTAAGGAAAAATTTCGCAGAATATATTTAATTCGCGAACTCTACGCGCAATAAGCTGTGTGTATTGCGATCCGAAATCTAAAATAAGTACGTTGTGTTGCATGCGCAAAAATACTTTTTATATTCGAATTTGAAAAATTGAATTTAGATTTTTTTTATCGCCTTATACGATAGGAATCCTAGAGAAATCAAACATCAAAAAAAGACAATAACTATTTGAAATTAAACACCATAAAAAACGAACACCTTGTTTTAAAATCAATTTAATCTTTAATAAAATTAATCTTTCACAATAATAATTGTCGCCTTAAAACCAGTAGCTAAGTTCCATTCGCTAGCAGAAATCAAGTTTTTTTGATCATCAAAAACTCTAAACTCAGCAGTATTAGGTCCTGAATCTCCTTGGTTTAACGCTTCGAAATCAATTTTATTAAAACCTTTTTTCAATTCAACATCAAAACCTTTAAAACTACTCGTTAGATATACCTGAGTTTGAATTACGACACCATTTAAATAAACGCGAATCAAATCGCCATCTACATATTGCGCATCACGATACATCACGGTTGCCGAGTTAGCCGATGAATTAAAAGTTCCTAAATTTTGATTTCTACGAAAAGCTAAACTTTCTTGACGATCTGTTTTTTTATTCAATCGATCCCTCACTTCATCACCAGGATTAATAAACTCATCTTTTGGAGTCATCGAAATTTCACTCTTCACAGGCAACTTATAATCGTCAACAGGATTGGGTTGAGGCTGAATTACATTTGGATTCTTGTAAATATTTGGCGGAATAATTACAGGTGTATTGGGATCAACAGGTGGAATTTCTTTTTTCTCTGTTTTAGGCTTTGTATTTACTGGAGGAATTCCTTTAAACTTGTTGCTAAACTCTACCTGGCCATATGTGCAAGTCACAAAACTTATTAGAAAAATAAATAAATAAAATTGCTTCGTCATATTTAAAAAGTAGGTCTTTTGTTTAAAAATATAATCCAAAAATAAAAAAATGAAGACTATAAAATCATAAAACAAACATAATTTATTTTTAGAATGTTGTTAAGAAATTTAAAATTAGAATACAAAAATTGACTTTAGAAAAAGAAATTAAACGATCTACATTATTTTGTTATGAAAAAATAAAATTGAGCAATAATAAAGGGGTTCTACCCAAAACGCTCATTTTTTAATTCTATTTTTTTATAAATTGCACGCTTTAATTGAGAAGCTATTTTCACCATAAAATACCTCTTTTAAAAATCAATTAACAAACTTTAAAAACTAAATTAATGAAAAGAGAAAACATCCTGACTGGCTCACCATGGGAGGACAAAATGGGATATTGCCGAGCAGTTCGTATTGGAAACATTATTGAAGTATCTGGAACTGTTGCCATAGTTGATGGAGAAAAAGTAAAAGCTGATGACGCTTATGCTCAAACCCTAAATATTTTAGAAAGAGTTGAAAAAGTACTTGCGGACTTAAAAGTAGGTATGGAAGATGTGATTCGTACTCGAATTTTTACAACTGATGTAACTACCTTTGAAGATGTTGCTAGAGCACATGCTACTTTTTTTAAAGACATCAAACCAACTACAGGATTTTATGGCATCAACCAATTGGTTGCCCCTGAATATTTAGTCGAAATTGAATTCACAGCTGTCGTATCAGAATAATTCTAGAAAAATACATAGATTGCATTACTTTTAACTACATTGCTTAAAAAAGTAATTGCCCTCAATGGAATCTAAAAATACAACCCAATTAATGCTTATCACACTCAAATGGTTTCTCATTTGTGGTTTGATAGGCATTTTTTCTGGTTCGGCCTCAGCCTTTTTTTTAGTAGCATTAGAATATGTTACGCAAATTAGAATCCATAACTTTTGGATAATTTGGTTATTACCTTTGGGAGGTTTACTTATTGGCTATCTTTATTATTATTCAGATCCCAAAATCACAAAAGGAAACAACTTACTTTTAGAGGAATACCACAAACCCGAAAAAAAGATTCCTTTTTTGATGGCTCCTTTAGTCTTATTAGGAACATTAATCACCCACCTTTTTGGCGGATCTGCGGGACGTGAAGGAACTGCAGTACAAATGGGTGGTGCTATTGCCGATTTATGTACACCTCTGTTTACATTAAACCAGAAAGACAGAAGGGTTTTGATAATTTTAGGAATCAGTGCTGGTTTTGCATCTGTATTTGGAACACCAATTGCTGGAGCTATATTCGCTTTAGAGATTGTTTATTTTAGCAAAATAAATATCAAAAGCATATTTCTTTCTTTTCTGGTGGCTTTCATCGCTTATTTTACGGTAGAATTTTGGGACGTAAAACACACTCATTATGCAATACCCATAATCCCTCCTATGAGTTTTACTAATTTGTTTTGGGTTATTATTGTAAGCATTCTGTTTGGTCTAGCCGCTTTACTTTTTTCCAGAACAACTCATTTCTGGGGAAAATTATTTTCAAAAAACATAAAGTATCCTCCTCTAAGACCCTTTATTGGCGGTTTAATTTTGGCTCTAATTATCTTCATCTCCAACAACACCAAATTTATTGGATTAGGTGTCCCAGAAATTGTTAGTGCGTTTACTATTTCAAACAACAGTTACGATTTTTTATTAAAAATACTCTTTACGGGTTTCACACTTGGAGCTGGTTTTAAAGGTGGAGAAGTAACCCCTCTGTTTTTTGTAGGCGCAACACTCGGTAGTGCATTATCTACTATCGTTCCTTTACCTATAGCCCTATTAGCAGGAATGGGATTTGTGGCTGTGTTTTCGGGAGCCACTCACACACCTATAGCTTGTACTGTAATGGGCATCGAACTTTTTGGTTATGAATGTGGACTTTATATTGGTGTTGCTTGTATAGTTGCTTATTTTTCATCTGGAACAATTGGCATTTACAAATCACAAATTGTAAGAGGTGCTAAATTTCATTTTTATCGAAAATTAAGAAAACAAGAAACCAAAATTTTATAATATTGAATATTAACTAACTTAAACCACCCAAAAAAAGCATGGCTTTCGGACTTCCCTCTTCGTATTCTCAATATCAAGCTCTAAATAAGCAATCTAAATTAGAATTTGCATTTATTACAATCGAAACTTTTAGGAAGTTAAATTGGAATATCATAAGAATAAATGAAACTGAACTGATCGCTGAAACTCAAAACAATTCAAACACTTGGACAGAATATATTCTTATTGATCTTAGCAATGAAGATGTCTTCATAAAAAGCTGGAGTGATGGGAACCAAATTTACGATAGTGGCAAAAACAAAAAAAATGTTGAAGCTTTTTTAGATTTATTTTATGAGGTAAAAAAAGAAAAAGCAATTTTGGATTTGAATGAGTCTATTATTACTGAAAGTATTGCTTATGAAAAAACAATACTCCAACCTTATATTGAGGAAGAAAAACACATAAGCACATTTTATTCTTTTTTTTCACCATTTATTCCTGTCAAAGATTATTTTATTACCCCAATTTTAATCAACATTAACATCTTAATCTTTTTGTTAATGACCTTCTCTGGAGTTAACCCTTTTGTTCCCGAAGTAAATGACATTATTGATTGGGGTGGAAATTTTGGACAATTGACAATCGAAAATAATTGGTGGCGATTATTTACAGCTTGTTTTATTCATATTGGCATAATCCATCTGATAATGAATTGTTATGCATTGGCTTATGTTGGTTTACTTTTAGAACCTTATTTAAAAAAATGGGGATTCGTAACAACCTATATTTTATTAGGTCTGCTATCTAGTTTATGCAGTTTATATTGGAATAGTAATCTTGTAAGTGCAGGAGCTTCGGGAGCTATTTTTGGAATGTATGGTATTTTGTTTATAGTTCTCTGTTTTGGAGTCATAAATAAAAAAATAGACAAAAATTTATTAGCTACCCTAACATTATTTATTACCATAAATGTACTTGGCAGTTTCAAAGAAGGAATAGACGGCGCTGCTCATATTGGCGGACTATGTTTCGGCTTAATTATTGGTGTATTCTATGTTCTTTTAAATAAAAAAAGACCAATAGCATTAGTAGTAGCCAGCTTGTTTTCGGTTATTTCTGGAGGGGTTTTAATTTCGATTTGCAAAGACACCAAAGCTTATATTTATCAATTTGCAGAATACCAAGAAGGTATGCAAGATTTTGTTGAAATGGAAAAATTAGCTTTAGAATCCTATCATGGGGATTATTTCGAAAGCAAAGAACATGTTCTGTATATGATTAAAGAAAGAGGTATTTACTATTGGGAAGAAAACATTAATCTATTAAAAAAAATGGAACGATTGAGTCTTCCCGAAAACCTACACGAACAAAACAAAAACTTAATTAAATACTGTGAATTGCGTGTAAAATCCTTTGGACTTTCATATAAAAAAATAAACGAGAATAGTACCGATTACGATAATGATATTGATGACCTAAACGAAGAAATCCAAAACCTCATCACTTTAATACAACAAAATTCGGCCAAACAATCTCAGTAAAAAAGACATCCAATTCAAACAGCAAAAATGCGTTTTAATTACAATATGTAAAAACATGTTAATTCCCTAAAAACTTTCAACATTACACCAAAAAAATGTATTTTCGCAGACTATGAATAAACAAGACATACAGGCGATACAGTTGCTGCTGGCAACCCCTAAAAAAATAGCAATAATACCCCATAGAGGTCCAGACGGAGATGCCATGGGATCGACATTGGCATTATATCATTTTTTAATAAAAAACAATCACTACCCTACGGTAATTTCTCCAAATGACTTCCCTGAATT
The DNA here is from genome assembly GCF_040045115.1 of Flavobacterium adhaerens. Lineage (NCBI taxonomy): Bacteria > Pseudomonadati > Bacteroidota > Flavobacteriia > Flavobacteriales > Flavobacteriaceae > Flavobacterium > Flavobacterium adhaerens. The sequence goes on from NZ_JBDLZX010000014.1 coordinate 70,366, forward strand.
TTTGGCTTGGATGCCTGGTTCTGAAACCGTAAAAGTGTATGAAAAAGACAAAGAAAACTGTACCAAAATTTTAGAACAAGCAGAGATTGTCTTTACATTAGATTTTAATGCCCTACATAGAACTGGTGAAATGGAACAGGTTTTAGAAAAACTTACAGCTCCGTTCATTATGATCGATCATCATCAAAAACCAGATGACTACGCTACCTACACCTATTCGAATGTTGAGTTTGGTTCTACTTGCGAAATGATTTACAATTTCATTTCTTTTTTAGACCAAAAACAAGATATTGACAAAACAATAGCTACTTGTATATATACAGGGATTTTGACAGATTCTGGCTCTTTTCGTTTTCCAAAAACTACTGGAACCACTCATCGAATTGTAGCCGATTTAATTGATCTTGGTGTCGAAAATTCATTAATCCCATCCTTATTGTTTGATAATAGTTCCTACAATAGATTGCAACTACTTGGTCGTGCTTTGCAAAACATGAAAGTAATGATGGATCACAAAACTTCCTATACAACATTAACTCAAGACGAATTGGATAGTTTTGATTATATAAAAGGAGATACCGAAGGAATTGTCAACTATGGATTAAGCATAAAAGGAATTGTATTTACTGCCATTTTTATTGAAAACAAAGAAGACCAAATCATTAAAATATCGTTCCGTTCTCAAGGAGATTTTGATGTCAATCAATTTGCAAGAGACCATTTTCAAGGAGGTGGACATATCAATGCAGCTGGAGGAAAATCAGAAGATTCTATGGAAGCAACCCTAAATAGATTTGAAAATATCGTTCAAAAATTAAAAATATAATCTACTATGAATACGATTAAAACAGGAATACTTATCGTTTTTGCAGCTTTATTTTTGGTTAGTTGTAAACAACAACAAGAAGCTCGCAAGCCAATTTCGCATTCTTCTGGTAGTTTTATGAAAGAATCTATTGCCCGAAATAAAAAAATCATTGCTGGTGAAGAAGCTCAAATTGATGCTATAATCAAAAAAGATTCGGTAAACAAATTCATTGCTTCCAAAAAAGGGTATTGGTATTATTATGAAACCAAAAATCTAAAAGACAGTATTACTCCCAAAAAAGGAGATATTGCCATCTTTGATTATGAAATAAAAGATTTGAACGGAAATATTATTTATTCTAAAGAAGAACTAGAAACCCAACTCTACAAAGTCGATAAACAAAACATCATGATGGGTTTACGAGACGGTATCAAATTAATGCGAAAAAAAGAAAAAGTACATTTCCTATTTACATCACACATGGGATACGGCTATCATGGAGACAATAATAAAATAGGAACCAACCAACCTTTGTTTTGCACCGTTACTTTGCACGATTTTATGCCTGAGGTAGAATACAACAAACAAAAACAACTTGCGACAGCTCCAAACGTTACTGTTCAATCAAAACCAAAAGTTACCCATAAAGACACTCTAACAAATTAAAAGAATTCAGAATGAAAAGAAATATTTTATTTGCATTATTATTCATTACAACTTTAATCTCTTGCAATAAAGAGCACAATAATTTACCAGATGGTTTATATGCCGAAATCGAAACCAACAAAGGAAGTATTTTATTAGAACTGGATTACAAAAAAGCACCTGTTACAGTAGCTAATTTTGTAACATTAGCCGAAGGAAACAATGATTTTGTGGTAAACGACACACTAAAAAGCAAACCTTTTTACGACGGTTTAAAATTTCATAGAGTAATCAAAGATTTCATGATCCAAACGGGTGATCCGCTAGGAACAGGTTCTGGAGATACGGGGTATAAATTCAAAGACGAATTTTCGGATTTACGATTTGACAAAGGTGGACTTTTGGCAATGGCCAATAATGGCCCAGGAACCAACAGTAGCCAATTTTTCATCACCCACATCGAAACACCTTGGCTTGATGGAAAACACACCATTTTTGGTCACGTTGTAGATTACAACCTAGATGTTGTAAACAAAATTGAACAAGATGATTTTATCAAAAGTGTTACCATTATCAGAAATGGAGAAGACGCTAAAAAATTTGATACCAAAAAAACTTTCTATGATTATTTCAAAATAGAATCTGAAAATCAAAGACAGAAAATTGCTGCCGAAGAAGCTGCCAGAAAAGAATACGAAAGCAAATACAAAACTGTTTGCGATGAAAAATCAGCCTTTTTTACAGCTTTAAAAAGCAAAGCAACCAAAACTGCTACTGGGCTTAAATATGTTATTACTCAAAAAGGTTCTGGTAAAAAACCATCTGTGGGTTCAACAGTTTATATTCCATATGCAGGATTTTTAGAAAGCGGAATTTTATTTGATTCCAGTATAGAGAGCGTTTCCAAAACTTTTGGAAAATACGATGCCAATAGAGCAGCAGCAAATGGTTATAGCCCAATTCCATTTCAAATTGGTAAAAAAGATGGACTTATTCCTGGTTTCATAGAAGGAATCGAAAAATTAGCTATTGGAGACAAAGCCGTGATTTTTATCCCATCGCATCTAGCTTATGGTGAAGCTGGTGCTGGAGATGTAATTCCGCCAAACACCGATATTGTTTTCGAAATTGAATTACTAGACAAAGCCTCAAATTAATTAAAATTGTAATAAACAAAATGAAATCTAAATTCCTAATAGTACTCTTACTGGGAGTATTTCACTTAAATGCTCAAACCACCAAAAAAACGGTTCCTGCAAAAAAAACAACAACAGCTTCTAAGCCTGCTGCAAAACCAGCGACCAAACCAGCCGTTGCCGAAGGAATTTTTGCCACCATTGCAACCAACAAAGGAAACATCACGATTCAATTGTTTTATCAAAAGACACCAGTTACAGTAGCCAACTTTATAAGTCTTGCTGAAGGAAAAAATCCTTTTGTAACAGTCGAAAAGTTAAAAGGAAAACCGTTTTATGACGGTCTAAAATTCCATAGAGTAATCAACGATTTTATGATTCAAGGTGGAGATCCACAAGGAAATGGTTCTGGCGATCCTGGTTATTCTTTTAAAGATGAATTTAACGACTCCAAATTTGATAAAGCTGGAATATTGGCAATGGCAAATTCAGGACCAGCAACCAACGGAAGTCAATTTTTTATCACTCACAAGGACACACCTTGGTTAACAGGAAAACATACTATTTTTGGACAAGTAACTCAAGGACAAAATGTAGTAAACGCAATAGTACAAGATGATGTCATCACCAAAATTACGATTACCAGAAAAGGTGAAGCTGCCAAAAAATTTGATGCTGTAAAAGTATTTTCTGATTATTTTAACAATAAAGAGGCTGACGCAAAAAAAGAAGCTGACAAAAAAGCTCAAGAAGAAGCCAATGCAAAAAAAGCTTATCTTGACAAATATGGAGCTACCATCAATGCTAAAGTTGCCTATTTTGCAACCGAAAAAGCAAAAGCTACCACTACTCCATCTGGATTAGCTTATACTGTCGTAAACAAAGGTACAGGTATAAAACCAGTAGATGGTTCAACATTTTATTTCCACTATGCAGGTTATTTGGAAGACGGAACATTGTTTGATTCTAGCTATGAAGAAGTAAGCAAAGCTTATGGAAAATTCGATGCTACAAGAGCTGCACAAAACGGTTATTTACCTTTCCCTTTTGAAGCAGGAAAAAAGACTGGATTAATACCAGGTTTCCTTGAAGGTGTAGGGAATATGAGCTATGGCGAAAAAGTAATTTTATTTATACCGTCGAATCTTGCTTATGGTCCAAGAGGTGCAGGAGGAGTAATTCCGCCAAACGCCAATTTAATTTTCGAATTGGAAATGTTCGAAAAGCAACAATAATTTAAATTATAGCTAAAGTAAAGCCACGACAATTTTTACAATGTTGTGGCTTTTTTTGTTACGAAGATCCTAATTCTAAATGTTTAAAGATTAGTTCAAAATAGTTTAACTTAAAATTAATCACTAAGGACTAAAACACTAATACTTACCTTTCCCAAACTTCCAGTCAAATTCGTCTTTGTTATTGATTATTGCGCCAATTTCAAATTTAACAACTTCTTCAAATTCTGTTTGTAGAATAAACCAGTTTTCTTCGTTAAAATAATTCTCAAAAGTATCAAACTCTTCTTGAGTGAATTTGGTTATAGCTTTTTGAGCTAAATCCTTTTTTACATCACTAATTTTTCTGTTTATAATTTTGTTCCCAAACAATTCCAAATCTGAACTTGAAGCAACAATATACCCTAATTTCAACTCCTCTTCTTGGTAAAAAGTAATACGGATTTTAAGAGCATTATAAACAAAAATCACGTTATCATCTTCGTCTTTATAATTTTTATTTGGTTTACCGTAAATAGCGATAACATCATTTTGCTTCATTCCAAAAATCAGTTTGTCAATTCCGTTTTTAAGATTTATTTTCATTTTTATCAATTATTACTTTGTTTACAAAGGTATCCATTTTTTAACAATAATATTTTTATACTAAAAACAAAAAAAATATAAATTTTCCCAACGCTGTTTCCTAAATTAGTTTACATTTGAACAAAAAATACCACATAAATGCTCCAAAAATATTCTAGATTTTTAATTCTATTTATAGTTTTATGTTCTGTTCCAATACAGGCACAAAATACTATTAATACGACTATAGATTCTTTAAAAACAGAATTGAAGCATGCCAAAAATGACTCTGTAAAAACCTCTATATTAACAAAACTTTCTTCATTCACAGAATATATTGGACCAGACAACGCCATAAAATATGCCAAACTAGCATTGCTGTTCTCTAAAAAAACAAAAGATAGTGTACAAATAAGTGGTGCTTACACCAACATAGGAGTTGCCTATGAAATAAAATCAGATTACCATCATGCATTACAAAATTTCTATAAAGCTCTAGAAATAAGCGAAAAAACAAAAGACAAAAAAAACCTCACGAGTTTGTATAACAATATTGGATTGATTTATATAGATCTTAAAAATTACAAACAAGGACTTATATTTTATAATAAAGCATTACAATTAAGTTATCAATCCAAAAAAGAGCGCAATATTTCACTTCTTCTTAATAATATAGGAGATGTTTACCTGCAAAAAGAAGAATACAATAAAGCGCTAAACTACTTTTACAAGGCTCTTATCATTAATAAAAAAATTGATGATATAAAGGGAATTGGAATAAATCTCACCAATATTGGTATCGCTTACATCGACATCAAAAAATACGAAAAAGGGATTGAGATGTTGAACAAATCTATAGTCAATTATGGAGACAACAACATAAACCTATACAATACGTATAATAATTACGAGATGGGTCGTGCCTATTATTTGATGTCTCAAGAAGAAAAACACAAAAAAGATGCCGCCAACTATATTGATAAATCCATTACACTTCTTGAATCTGTTTTGGTCGAATTTACTAAATACAACTCCTTAAAAGATATACAAGACACTAATTTTTATCTTGCAAAAGGACACAAAATCAAAGGAAATCATGAAATTGCTTTGAAATGTTTTGAAGCGTACTCCTCTATTAAAGACTCCATTTTCTCAAAAGAAACAGAAAAGAAAATGGTCAATCTTGAATTTCAAAGAGAAATTGCATTACGAGACCAACAAATAGAAATCCAGACATTACGGATAAAAAATGATACTCGAAAATTCTATCTATTAATAACAGCATCTGCAACAGTAGCAACATTATTAGGTTTGTTCTTTTTTTTATATCTTTCTAATAGAAGAAACAATCAACTTCTAAAAGAAAAAAACGCACTAATTTCTAATATTAACTTACAAAAAGATAAATTTTACTCAATCATCGCTCATGATTTAAGAGGTCCCTTTAACGGTTTTCTGGGGCTTACCGAATTGATGGAAGAAGACCTCGAAACTATGCCAAAAGAGGAAATTAAATTTGCTGCAAAAAACATTAGGTCGTCTGCAAAAAATCTTTCAGAGCTTTTAGAAAACTTATTGGATTGGACCCGTATGGAGCAAAACATATTATCATTTGTTCCAACTGAGCATAATTTAAAATCTATTCTATCGGACAGCATTGTTACTTTATACGATATTGCTGATAAAAAAGAAATAACCATTAAAACCGAAATTCCAAACGATCCAACAGTATTTGCAGACAAAAATATGTTTCAGGCTATCATTCGCAACATTGTTCTAAATGCGATAAAATTTACCCGAAAAAACGGATCAATTATAATTCAAACCAAAGAAGACTCGGTCAATACAATTATCACTATAAAAGATTCTGGAATTGGTATGCACCAAAATTTGATTAATGATTTATTTAAAATAAACACCAAAATCAACAGAATGGGTACCGAAAACGAACCAAGCACAGGGTTGGGTTTAATTCTATGCAAAGAATTTATCGACAAGCACAAAGGGCTAATTTGGGTAGAAAGCGAAGAAGAAAACGGAAGCACTTTCTTTATAAGTTTCCCTAAAAAAAGAACAACCTAAATCGTTAGAGCTTTTTCTGTAAATTTCCCTTAACCTCATCAAACCATTCTGACCTAAGAATACTCAACACTATAGAATCTCTACGAACAATTCCTTCAGCAGTGGGCATATTGCTTCGCAGTACACCTTCTACTTTACAGCCTATACTTTTCATGGCAGCAATGCTTCTTGTATTGTTATTATCGGCACGTAACTCTACACGCTCCATCCCCAGAGTTTCAAAAGCAAATTGAAGCAAAAGAAATTTACAATGTTTATTAAGACCAGTTCCTCTAAAATCTTTACCGTACCAAGTATATCCTAATTGTACTGTTTTGAACGGCAAATTGATATCATAAAAGCGAGTGCTTCCTGCATATTTATTAGCCTTTTTATCATATACAATAAATGGAAACTCTTTTCCGCTCACTTTCTCCTTTATGGCGATCTGAATGTAATTTTCAAGATTTTCTTTTCCATTTGCACGGACCAAAGAATATTCCCAAGTTTCGGGTTCATTAAGAGAAAAATCTAAAAGATGGTTTATATCTGAAAGTTCTAAAGGTCTAAGTAAAACAAACTCGTCTTCGAGGATTATATTTTGAGGGAATTGGCTAATACGCATATTTTTTTGAGCTAATTTAAAAAAACTTAACTTATTTATAGACTTAATATTTCAACCATTTAGTGATGAAAAATAAAAAACCCACAACATCTTTTTTTAGTTGCAGGTTGGTAATTTTTAAGATTCAATAAAAAAGTAGAATTATTACTCTATACTTCTATTATTCGTTCATTTCATCATAACGAACTGGAACTTGCGGATCGTATAACGGACATTTAAATTCCTCCAAAGTATCGACTAAAAGATTCATCGTTTTTCCTTCGGTTCCGTAACAATCAATATGTATGCTTTGAGGAGTTGTTTTCACTTGAAAAGCACCTCTCCCTTTGGTGTTCTTCCAGCTGTTTTCATCTACTTTCTCCCAGGATGAAAAAACCGAATGAAGACGATTTAAAACAACTTGAACAGGAATATCCTCTAATCCATCTACAGGCTGATCATCTATCAGGGCTTCATATACTTCTTGATGATTTAGATAAACATCTTCCAAATATTTCCAGAAAACCAGTTCGTACATTTTATTAAATTTAATGATTAAAAATTAAAAGATTAAAAAATTGAATTATTAAACTATTAAAAAACTTCACAAATCTTTAAATTATTCAATTTTTTAATCTTTTAAATATTTTAGTATTCGAACGTTCCGTATTCGCTGTTAATTGTAAGTTTTTTAAAATCTGAAGCTTCTACTCTACCAACAATTTGCGCATCGACATTGAACGATTTAGAGATTGCAATAATATCCTGAGCAATAGTCTCTGGAACATAAATTTCCATTCTATGACCACAATTAAAAACTTGATACATCTCTTTCCAATCTGTTTTAGATTGCTCTTGAATCAATTTGAACAAAGGTGGAACTGGAAATAAATTATCTTTTATAATATGCAAGTTTTGCACAAAATGCAATATTTTAGTCTGAGCTCCACCGCTACAGTGAACCATTCCGTGAATATCTTCTGAAGAATATTTATCTAATATTTTCTTGATGATTGGTGCATAAGTTCTAGTTGGCGAAAGCACCAATTGCCCAGCGTCTATAGGTGAATCAGCAACTGCATCTGTCAATTTTACTCCACCTGAATAAATTAACTCGTTAGGTACTGCGGCATCAAAACTCTCAGGATATTTAGCTGCCAAATATTTTTCAAAAACATCATGACGAGCAGAAGTCAAACCATTACTACCCATCCCTCCATTATAACCTTTTTCATAAGTTGCTTGACCAAATGAAGCCAACCCTACGATAACATCACCTGCCTTGATATTGGCATTATCAATTACTTTAGAACGTTTCATTCGGGCAGTTACGGTAGAATCAACAATAATTGTTCGCACCAAATCCCCAACATCGGCAGTTTCTCCGCCAGTTGAATGTATTTTAACACCAAATGAATCTAATTCTTGAATTAATTCTTCCGTTCCATTAATGATTGCAGATAAAACTTCGCCAGGGATAACATTTTTATTTCTTCCAATAGTAGAAGATAATAGAATATTGTCTGTTGCTCCTACACACAGTAAGTCATCAATATTCATAATCAAGGCATCTTGTGCGATACCTTTCCACACCGAAATATCACCAGTTTCTTTCCAATACATATAGGCAAGTGAAGATTTTGTCCCCGCACCATCGGCATGCATAATCAAACAATATTCCTCGTCTTGGGTTAAATAATCTGGAACAATTTTGCAAAATGCTTGAGGAAATAATCCTTTATCAATGTTTTTTATGGCGTTATGTACATCTTCTTTGGATGCCGAAACACCTCTTTGTGCATATCTTTTTGAAGTATCTGAACTCATTTTTATAGTTGTGTGTATGTCGGGCAAAGATAATTTTAATGTGCCAATTATACAATTAAATTTCAATGGCAATGGTAATGGCAAAAATCAATAATAATAACAATATAATATCAATCACAATTCTATAATCTGCAATCTTACTTCTCTACTCTAATTGGCAATAATTTCGATTTCAACTCGGCGATTGGCTTCTCGCTCGGCTTCATTTTTTTCAGGTAAAGGATATAATGGCTTTGTACTAGCTAAACCGGCAAAAGTCATTCGGCTTTTATCAATACCGTTAAACTCTAAAAACTTGTAAACTGCTTTAGCTCTTTGAGTACTCAAATCTCTGTAATCCTTTTGCACACAACAAATATGACCTTGAATCTGTATTTTTAGATCAGGGCAATTTTTCATAATAGTCAATAACTCAAACATCAAAGACCTAGATTGCGGCGTAATAGCAAACGTATCAACAAAGAAATTTAAGTTTTCTAGTTTCAGCTTTTCGCCTACATTAGCGGTACTAACTTTTTTCATAAAAACGGTATCCATCTTTATGGTGGCAGTTGAGCCATCTAGATTTTCATACACATAAGTATCCGAAAATTTAACCTTTGGTTTTGCTTTAACTTGAACTTTCTCTGGCTTTTCGGAAATTATTTCCTCTTCATTTACAAAATCTTTGGGCAAAATATAATAGAGTGTAACTTTTCTGTTTTCAGATTTAACAGTAGATAATGCATGCAGTTTTCCGAAGCTTCTGGTTTTAAAATCCTCTCTAATTTTTACTTTCCCTTTGATGACAGAAAACACATAGTCTATTCTTTTTTTGGCCAATGTATCATTATAACCTACAGAACCCACTTCGTCACAGAACCCATAAACCCCAACAACCTTTACATCTTTGTTAGCAGTTAACCACTGATTTAACTTGACCAATTCTGCTTTTTGCAATACATATTTATTGCTATCAAAGAAAAAAGAAACCTGCTCTTGAGAAAAAGCATATGAATATATGAAAGTAAAAAATAAGGCAATTATGTATTTCATGATTTGGGATGGATTTGTTCAAATTTACAATAAATCTAGTTTCCTTTATGAGAAAACAAAAACAAATAAACACACAAAAAAACCGCCTCAATCCTGAAGCGGTTTTATTACCTAAATAGTAAACAGACAATTATTTCGTTAAAAGCAACTCTCTATACTTGGTCAATGTCCATAATTCGTTATCAACTAAGAGTTCCAATTTATCACAATGGTTTCTAATAATTTCAAAATAAGGCTTTACGTTATTGCAATATGCTTCAGCCATTGCATGGGCATCATTCAAAACATTAGCTTTTCTTCTTTCCTCAGTCATCTCTTCAACTTTAGAATTAATTCCTTCTATGTGTTTAGAGATTTCTTTAATCAAAATAATTTGTTCTTTCGCTATGGATTCAAATTCAGAACCAAAAATATTTTTCAATCCTTTTACATTTTCAATCAATGTATTTTGATATTTTATAGCTGTTGGAATTACATGATTTTTTGAAATATCACCAAGAACCCTTCCTTCGATCTGAATTTTTTTAGTGTATTCTTCCAATTCAATTTCATAACGAGCATGCAATTCAACTTGATTCATAATTTGCATTTCACCAAACAACTCTATTGCTTCTTTAGATGCTCTAGCTTTTAAAGCCTCGGGAGTTGTTTTAAAATTACTCAAACCTCTTTTTTTAGCTTCACTTTGCCATGCTTCGCTATATCCGTCTCCTTCAAAAAGAATTTTTTTAGATTGTTTGATATACTCTCTTAAAACATTAAAAATAGCATCATCTTTTTTCATGTCTTTGGATTCGATCAAATTATCGACTGCTATTTTAAAATCTTTTAATTGTTTAGCAACAATTGTATTCAAAGTAGTCATAGCATTAGAGCAATTTGCAGATGATCCTACTGCCCTAAACTCAAATTTATTACCAGTAAATGCAAAAGGAGACGTTCTATTTCGGTCGGTATTATCCAAAAGCACGTCTGGAATTTTACCAACTACATTCAACTTCAAGTCAGTTTTTTCTTCTGGAGATAATTTTCCAGTTGAAACCCCTTCTAATTCAGCCAAAACTTTAGTCAATTGTTCTCCTATAAATACAGAGATGATAGCTGGTGGAGCCTCATTTGCCCCTAACCTATGATCGTTGCTAGCGGTAGCTATAGAAGATCGCAACAAAGCTTCATAATCATTTACTGCTTTTATTGTATTGATAAAAAAAGTTAAAAACTGTAAATTGGTCATTGGAGTTTTGCTAGGACTCAATAAATTAACTCCTGTATCTGTTGACAACGACCAGTTATTGTGCTTACCAGAACCATTTACCCCTTTAAAAGGTTTTTCATGAAATAACACTTTTAAATCATGGCGTTCAGCCACTTTTTGCATAACATCCATCAATAAACAATTGTGATCAACCGCCAAATTTGCTTCTTCAAAAATGGGAGCAAATTCAAACTGATTAGGAGCAACTTCGTTATGACGTGTTTTTACAGGAATTCCCAGCAAAATACATTCTTGTTCCAAATCTCTCATATACGTAAGTGCACGAGTTGGGATAGATCCGAAATAATGATCGTCTAATTGTTGGCCCTTGGCAGAAGTATGTCCTAATAAAGTTCGTCCAGTCATAATAAGATCGGGACGTGAATTGGCCAAAGCTTTATCTATTAAAAAATATTCTTGCTCCCAACCCAAAGTTGCCGTTACTTTCTTTACATTTTTATCAAAATACCTGCAAACTTCGGTAGCAGCTTCATCCATAGCCGACAAAGCTCTTAACAACGGAATTTTATTATCTAAAGCTTCACCTGTATAGGATATAAAAATGGTTGGAATACACAATGTCGTCCCGAAAATAAAAGCAGGCGAAGTTGGATCCCAAGCTGTATAACCACGAGCTTCAAAAGTATTTCTGATTCCACCATTCGGAAAACTAGAAGCATCAGGCTCTTGTTGCACCAATTGAGCTCCTCCAAATTTTTCCAACGGATCACCTCCGTCAAATGAAGTTTCAAAAAAAGCATCGTGCTTTTCGGCAGTTGTTCCCGTAAGAGGTTGAAACCAATGTGTATAATGTGTAACACCTTTATTCAAAGCCCATTCTTTCATTCCCATGGCAATATAATCTGCCAATTTTCTATCAATCTTTGTTCCGTATTGTACCGCACCTTGTACCGCCTTAAAAGCATCCGAAGTCAAGTATTGCTTCATCGCTTTATCATTAAAAACATTTGATCCAAAAAGCTCTGATTTTCGTCCAGATTCCTGAAAATCGATTAGCTTTCTATTTGAAGCTTCTCTCAAAGCTTGAAAACGAATTGATGACATATCGTATATAATAAAATTAGTATCTATTAAAAAAGAATACAAATATATAGCATTATACTTAACTAATTTAAGGAATGTATCTATGAATACCTCGTTACAAAATCCTTTTACCTAGATGTAATACACAAAAATTACTCTAACAGCTCTATTTTTAGTTATTAGTAATAAAAATCTTAATTTAAATTTAATATACAGAAAATTCGAATTATGAAATTATTTATTATACCCCTATAAAATTGCATTTCTCCAAATATACCCTTTCAAAATTGCAGTAATATTAAAAATCAAACCCTCTTAAATAAAAACCACCCCCCAATTTTACGACCTAACTAAATTATTTTATATTTGCATCAGAAAAATCAAAAAAAAATAAATATACATTATTATGGCTAAAATTAAATTAGAATACCTTTGGTTAGACGGATACGAACCAACACAAAATTTAAGAAGTAAAACTAAAGTTGAAGAGCATGACAATTTTCAAGGTACATTAGCTGAAATTGGGAACTGGTCATTTGATGGTTCTTCTACAAGACAAGCTGAAGGTGGTTCTTCTGACTGTTTATTAGTACCTGTTGCAATTTACCCAGACCCAACTCGTATCAACGGATACTTGGTAATGTCTGAAGTTATGTATGCTGACGGAACTCCACACCCATCTAACGGTAGAGCAACTATTGACGATGAAGATGATGATTTTTGGTTTGGTTTCGAACAAGAATACTTCATCATGGATACTAAAACTCAACTTCCTCTAGGATTCCCTGTTGGAGGTTACCCTGCTCCACAAGGAATGTACTACTGTTCAGTAGGTGGAAAAAACACACACGGAAGAAAATTAGTTGAAGAGCATGCTGATTTGTGTATCGCTGCTGGAATCAACTTCGAAGGAATCAACCAAGAGGTTGCTTGTGGACAATGGGAATTCCAATTGTTTGCTAAAGGAGCCAAAAAAGCAGGTGACGAAATCTGGGTTGCTCGTTATTTATTAGATCGTTTGACTGAAAAATACGGTTACTATATCGAGTACCACCCAAAACCACTAGGAAAAGACATGGATTGGAATGGTTCAGGTATGCACGCAAACTTCTCTAACAATGTATTGAGAACTTGTGGTTCTAAAGAAACTTATGAGAAAATCTGTGAGGCTTTCCGTCCAGTAGTTGAAGAACATATTGCTGTTTACGGAGCTTACAACGAAGAGCGTTTGACTGGTAAACACGAAACTGCTTCTATCCACGATTTCTCTTACGGAGTATCTGACAGAGGTTGTTCAATCCGTATTCCTTTGATGACTGTTCAAAAAGGATGGAAAGGATGGTTAGAAGACAGAAGACCAGCTTCTAACGGTGACCCATACAAAATTGCTGCTAGAATCATCAAAACTGTAAAATCAGCTTTGTAATTCTTATTCAAATACTAGAAAGTGCCTTCAGAAATGTTGGCACTTTTTTTATACAATTTTATCTCATAAATTTTAAAAATAAACTATCAAAATATCCAATCAAAAAGTATCTTTGTTAAACAAAAACCTTTTTATTTATGATTGTTTGGATTTTATTTTTAGCCGCTATTGTTCTATTTCTAGCCCTTGATTTAGGTGTTTTCAATAAAACACCACACATTATTAACACCAAAGAAGCCAGTAAATGGACTGCTATTTTTATCACCATTTCATTTCTTTTTTCAGGAGTTATTTATTGGTTATACGGAACCGATTATATCGAAAATCCCGATAATCTAAAACCAATCACAGCTTCCATAAAATACATCACCGGATATTTAATCGAACTATCGTTGAGTGTTGACAATATTTTTGTCATTGCCATCGTCTTTTCTTCTTTCAAAATACCTCAAAAATACCAGCATCGCGTATTGTTTTGGGGAATTTTGGGGGCCATTGTATTTAGAGGATTAATGATATTCTTTGGGGTAATCATCATTAAAAAATTCGCTTGGACCACTTATTTGTTTGGCGTATTTTTAATTTTTACCGCCTTAAAGATGCTCTTTTCTGGAGAAGAAGAAGACTTTGACCCAAAAAAATCATTTATTTACAAAACACTTGGAAAAATCATCCCAGTAACTTCTGAGACAGATCATGAAAAGTTTTTTATTGCTACTAAAAAAGCAAAAAAAGCAGCAACACCATTATTTATGGCATTGGTGGTTATTGAAGTAATGGATGTTATTTTTGCACTAGACAGCGTACCAGCCATATTAGCTATTACTTCAGATCCTTTTTTGGTTTTCAGCTCTAATATTTTTGCCATTTTAGGACTTCGTTCGATGTATTTCTTCTTGGCTAATATGCTAGAAAAATTCAGCTATTTAGAATATAGCCTTATCGCCATTTTGAGTTTTGTAGGATTAAAAATGCTTCTAAAGGAATTTATTGAAATTCCAGAATGGTTTTCATTATCATTTATTGCGCTTTCACTTATTACTGGAGTTATCGTTTCATTAAGTATCGATAAACGAAAAACCGAGAAATAATATCATTCAACAAAAAAAAAAGGAAATCTTAAGATTTCCTTTTTTTTTAAATTCTGTAAACAATTTAAAAGTCAATTTTTTTAATTTCATTTTCATTTATTCTTAAAGCTGAAATTACCTCATTGTAGTTATTAATATTTACAGAAGAAAGTAAATCATTTGGAACAATTACTACTCTAAACGTCTGCCCAAAAATATACTCAGGTCTGTTTGCCAGAGCATAATTACCATGAGCTGATATAATATAATCTTCTACAGAAAAGTCAAAATCATAATCTAACACATCACCATTTGAAAAATTAATTCTTCGTGGTATAAGTTTCCAAACAGAAAGATTTGTATTGGTAGATCCACTTTTCCAGTAAATCAAAACCATATCTGACCCAAGAAGGTTAGTACCAACCTCATTAAAAAAAGTATTAGAAACAGAATACGTATTATTATCTTCCTTAAATAAATTTTGATTTACAATATCAAATGTAACAGCGCCTATTCCATCCTGTCCATCCTGTCCAGGCATACCCGGAGGTCCTTCCGGTCCTTCGCACGCAGAAAATAATACTAGTCCAACAACCGCTAAAAGTGTAATTATTTTTTTCATTTTCTGATTCTCCGCAAACACACCTAATATTTTTAGTATATTAGCGCTCAAAAAGCAGGGATTATGAACATATTCAG
>NZ_JBDLZX010000015.1:0-78562 GCF_040045115.1 Flavobacterium adhaerens
AAATTGGTAGACACGCTGGACTTAAAATCCAGTGAACAGCAATGTTCGTGCGGGTTCAAGTCCCGCTCTGAGTACAAGAAGCTTCAAACAATTTGTTTGGAGCTTTTTTGTTTTACATCGGGTTGATTGTTTGTTTGTTAACAAATTTGAATATAGGAGGTCTAGTATAAATAGTTAAAGATTGGATCAACACGAAAACTTGTGGGGAGTAAAAATTAGGCATAAATATTAGTTAGTCTAAAAAGGGAATATTCCACATTCCTAACACCTCTAAATTTTGATCTAAATGCTTTTATTTTTGCATTGAATGATTCCGCTGAAGCATTAGTACTCCTGTTATCAAAATAGTTTAATATAGTTTGATAATGATTAATAATTGTTCGAGATATAGTGCCAAAAGATTTAAAATCGGATTGATTTACTTTTTCATGCCATTTGGTTAGTTTGGCAAAAGCAATAACTTTATCGGTTGTATTCTCAAAGATACTGCGAAGTTCCTGAGTCAGATTGTATGCTTTTTGAAGATTAGGATACAGTTCAAATAGTAAAGCAGCACGTTCTGTTTGACTTTCAGTCCACTTTGATTTGTTTTTATATAAAAAGTAGCGACTTCTTAGCAGTAATTGCTTTAGTGTATCCCCATTAGAAAGTGTTTTAGGTTCGAAAGTTGTTTTTGATTTCTTAGCTTTTTCTATAGCGTCATTTTCCTGATCTATGGCTTGCCAACGATACTTGATTCTGATTTCTTGTAGCGCTTCTATAGCAAGCTTTTGAACATGGAATCGGTCCGTAACGCGAGTTGCATTAGGAAAACACTTCTTAGCGATCAATCCCATATTTCTGGCCATATCCAAAGTAATTTCCTTGACTAGGTATCGTTGTTTAAGAGGAATTTTTTCAATAACTGAAATAACTGTTTCTGCTTTAGTTCCAGCAATCATAGCCACTATAGTACCTTTTCTTCCTTTACTAGATTTATTAGTCAGGATAGTGTAGAGTTCGCCATTGGAGAGGGACGTTTCGTCTATCGATAAGTGTTTTCCAATATTCTTAGCAAAGAGAAGCCATTTTTTAGCATGTGATATCTGATCCCAGGCTTTAAAATCACTAAGAAAATCCTTGTACTGAGATTGTAAATTTCGGCCAGTAACTCCATAAAAGGAAGCTATGGTATTACAATCATTTGGACTGGAATCTATTGATCTCTTTTAAAAAAGACGCAAACTCCTGTGTTACACGAGTTCCGTCTGCTACTAAATTCCAATCTCTAAAGACTACTTTACCGGTATCTTCGTTAAGCCATCTTCTGCGAGTGATATGAAGATATACTTGGTGTCCTCGAATAGGGAAATCCTGAACAGTGATCTCATCAAAGAATCCTTTTGATGTCAATTTGTTCCCTCGGTATTCTTTTGGAATAGAATAAATCTCTTTTAGGTACAAATGAAGTACCTCTTCTTCTTTTTTGTATGAAGTAAGTTCAAAGTAGTCTACGATGATCTCAGGCAATAATAACTTAAGGATGTCGATAAAAGAATCTTGCATTCGAGTGTATTTTGAAAATACAAATATCTAGTTTTAATATTTCCCCACAACAATATGTCTTGATCCTAAAGATTTTTATAATACTCGCAAGCCTCATTAATCGGGCATATCTCGCATTTAGGTTTTGGCCTGCAAGTTTCTCTGCCTAAAAAAGAGATGGCCATGCCAATTTCTCCCCAAATGGTTTTAGGAAGAATTTGCATCAGTTGTTTTTCAATTTTGTTGCCGTCTGTGATTTCTGTTACTAATCCTATTCTTGGAGCAACACGAATTACGTGTAAATCAGCTATAATTCCTTCGGAAGGAACTCCTGCTTCCTGCATAATGACGTTGGCTGATTTTCGTCCGATCCCTTTTAGGGCTGTTAAGCCTTTAATAGTAAGCGGAATGTTTTTGTCTTCTTGAATAGTTTGAGCGATTTCGATTAGCCAACGGGATTTATTATTAAAATTTCGAACTTTAGAAATATAAGGAATTAAATTTTCTGTATTTGATGCTGCCAAGCTCTGAAAATTTGGAAATGCTTTGAATAGAGTTGGTGAAATTGAATTAATGTTTGCATCCGAATCTTGAGCTGAAAGAACTACCATTATCATTAATTGATACAGATTATGATATTCTAAAGGATGTTTTCGATTTTTGTATTTGTCTAGAATTGGATTTAATTTGTTTTCCCAATTATTTATAACTTCAAATAAATCCATTTGTATGTGTTGATTTCGACTGTTATTTTTCTACATCTTTTATAAATTCATCATATTCCAAATAGAACATTTCTAATGCATTCATTTTTTCATAGAAAAAATCAAATATTTCATCCCAAAATTTTCTATTGCTTACACTTACTCCTAGTTTTTCAACCCAAACACGACTTATGGTTTTTCCATTTTCGAGAGTGTAATTTTTTTCAAAAACTAAATCTTTAATAAATTCTTCTTCAAGTATATTTTTTAACGCAATTAATTTTTCAAAATATTGCATACGTAATTCAGTATTGCGCATTTCAATATCGATATGAACTTGAGCTTTTTTATTTTCGACATAAAATTTAAATGAAAAATCTTTGATTTTGGTGTCATAAAGAACCCATTTTCTTGGATATTTTTGAGCAAATTCAACCCAAAATTCGTGTTTTAGTTTTTGATTTTCTTCTTTACTATACATAATTATTGGGTTTTAATGTTTAAAATTTGTTAGACTCTTTTTTCTAAAGTATATTTAAATACTATTTTATTGCAAAAATAACTTTTGATTATGGATTTTCAATATTTTTTACAAATAGTTCTTCATTTGGATTCTGTAAAGGTTTCTGGTGAAGAAGCACATAAGATTATGGCACCTGAGGAGCGTATAAAAATTATGGAGAATCTTGCTAGTGAAGAATTAAATCCAAAAAATGCAGGAGTCCTAATGTTGTTATATCCTAAAGGAGGAATAATGCATTTGGTTTTGATCGTTAGGAATTCGTATGAAGGTGTTCATTCCTCTCAAATTGCTTTCCCAGGGGGTAAATATGAAGAAGGTGATAAGGATTTTGAACAAACTGCATTGAGAGAAACTTTTGAAGAAATTGGTATATTATCTGATAAAATTGAAATAATAAAATCTTTTACCCATTTGTATATTCCACCAAGTAATTTTATGGTTTATCCTTATTTGGGGATATGCAAAGAGGAAGTTGATTTTTATCCAGATGCTATTGAGGTAGCAGAAATTATTGAACTCCCCTTAGCTATTTTACTTAGCGACTCTATTGTTACTGATGTGAAAATTAATACTTCATATTCAAAATCGGTTTCAGTTCCAGTTTTTAAAATAGATGAACATATTGTTTGGGGAGCAACCGCTATGATGTTAAGTGAATTGAAAATGGTTTTGATTGCTGCAATGACAGAACTTGAGCTATAAGTTTGTTTTTTGTTAAATGGACTAATCATTTAATATTTAAAAACGAAAAAAAATAGTAATATTGCAGTCCCAAATCTAAAAACAAATAAAAAATCTTATGGGATTATTTAAACGAAATCCTTTTGGACATATACTATTTATAAAAAAATGGTTGATTCGAATCTTTGGATTTATTAGCCACAGGCGTTATCGTGGTTTTAATGAATTGCAAATTGAAGGTTCAGAAATTATACGAAACTTACCTGATAAAAATGTTCTTTTCATTTCCAATCACCAAACTTATTTTGCAGATGTTACTGCAATGTTTCATGTTTTTAATGCTAGTTTGAGTGGCCGTGATGATTCTATAAAAAATGTTTTTTATATGTGGAATCCAAAGTTGAATATTTATTATGTTGCTGCAAAAGAGACCATGAATGCTGGTTTGTTACCCAGAATAATGGCTTATGCAGGAGCTGTTTCGGTAGAGAGAACTTGGCGTTCGAAAGGGGAAGATGTTGCGGAAAAAAAGGATGTCAACCCAAATGATACTGAAAATATCAAAATTGCTTTGAATGATGGATGGGTGATTACTTTTCCTCAAGGAACTACCAAATCGTTTAAGCCTGTTCGAAAAGGAACTGCTCATATAATCAAGCAGCATAAACCGATTGTTGTGCCTATTGTAATTGATGGTTTTAGACGTTCCTTTTGTAAAAAAGGATTACGTATGAAAAAGAAAGGAATTCTTCAATCTATGATTATCAAAGAACCTTTGAAAATTGATTATGAAAATGATTCTATTGATGAAATTGTTGAACAAGTTGAATACGCTATAGAACAACACCCTTCTTTTCTTAAAGTAATTCCTGCAGAGGTATTAAAAGAGCAAGAAGAATTAAATAAAACCAGACAGTGGAATTATTAAAGGTTAAAAAAGAGGCTTTTGCCTCTTTTTTTATAAGTCTATTTTCTTTAATTCTTCGAAGTTATTTTGTAAACGTTTTAATAACATTCCATAGATTAATTTGTAAATTAACCAAAAAGCAAATGTAAATATCGCCGTTGCCAAAATCAAAACTACAAATGATATCAAAGCAATATTTAGTGGCATTTCGGGATTAGTAATGCCATTTCTTGATACTCCTTCTAGATAGCCTTCATAAAATAAATACCCTCCAAAAGCGATAAAAAATACAGCAAAAAATGACAAGTTAAATGCAATGTATTGTTTGACTACTTTTCGGGTTTTTAATATAGTCGAAATCAGTTTTTTAGTATTGTCATCAACTGCAATTTTGCGATACATCGTATAAAATTTAAAAATAAAGTATAATACAACTGCATAAAATAAAACCGTAGTTACTATATAATAGTCATAAACATCTAAATGTTTGATTAACTCAATGTTTTTTTCATCGTATTTTGTAAAAGACAATACAATACCGGATACTAATCCCAGTGTAAGCTCAATTATGCTCACCAAAAAAATCCACTTCACAATTGAAGACGACTTTTTATGGATCATTTTGTAGATCTCACTTTCTGAAATTTGTCTAAAAGAATCTGAACTCTTTTGCCAATCTTTTTTTAATAAATCCAACTCTTTCATGCACCTAATGGATTTAATATTTTTTTTAATTTTCCTTTTATTCTATTCATTTTTACCCTTGCATTCACTTCACTTATTCCTAAAGTTTCTGATATTTCGGTGTAATCTTTGTCTTCTAAGTACATAAAAACCAAGGCTTTTTCGATATCGTTTAGCTGATAAACAGCTTTATACATGAGTCTTAGTTGTTCTTCCTCTTCATAATTGTATTCAATATCTTGGGTAAAATGTTGCTTTCCTTCGTATTCAACTGTAGCTATATTTCGTTTGTTTTTTCGGTACAAAGTGATGGCGGTATTCAGGGCGACTCGGTACGCCCAAGTAGAAAATTTACTCTCTCCTCTAAATTTTGGAAAAGCTTTCCAAAGTTGAATCGTAATTTCCTGAAACAAATCCTTGTGTTCATCCTCGCCAGAAGTATATAATCTACAAATTTTGTGGACAATATTCTGGTTCTCTTGTAGTTGCTGAACAAATGATGATTCTAGGTTTTGACTCATAACCAATTAGTAGAACTGTTAAACATTTTGTTACACTAGACTTTTGATTTTTTGATTTAGTATCGAAAACTGAAAAAAACTAAAAAAATCATTTAACTCTTATTTTAAATCTGCGTATTAAAAATTTTTCTTGCAGATTCGGCAGATTTAGCAGATTTTGGGTTAAAAATGCTCAGTGCATCTCTGCGAAATAACTAAAAATTCCTTCCTTTATAATAATTCACCATCAAGTTTACAAATTTACTATAACTGTCCATTCCGTCTTTTTGTTGGTTGATTTTTAAAAAACGATCGTAAAAAGCATGGAATACTTCTTCAATTGGAGTTTCATATTGTTTCCAAAAGTCTTTACTTTCTTGATAGTTTTTTAAAACACCAGGGTTAACAGTACTTAGCAATTGTTTGAGTGTTTTTTCATTTCGTACTTGCCAATTTCCTAGGCAATAACGTAAAGCAATACTATATCCAGAATATTGAATGTATAAATCTTCATTTTTGGTACAAGATAAAAAACCAATGAAATTGCATTCGCTTTCGCTGGCATAACCCATTTGATGTGCCATTTCGTGATTGGTAGTCATCGGGAAACTGTACATTGGGCCTAAATAATTTACTTGAGCTTCATTGGTAAACGGATTCAGATACCCCCCAAATCCCATATAAGTCAAAGGTAAACTAAAAAGTGATTTTTTAATACTCTTGTGTGAATAGGTAAAGAAAGAGTATTCCTTAGAGAGATTTTGATATCCATTTTGATTCATATCAAAAACCTGATTTTGTGAATAAGGAAATACGACTTTTAAACTATCATTTTGGGTAATTTGTGTTTGAACAGCATTTGTTTTAGCAATTAATTTTTGGGTAAAGGTTAGTAAATCAGCATCTGTATAATCCCTTTTGATGTTCATTTTTTCGAATAATGGCACTCGATAATAATTTAATGCCCAAAGAAGATGGAAACAAAAATAAAACACAGATAGACAACTTAGAATTGATAAAATATTATTTTTCCATTCCAACTTCCAAGTGCCTCTTCTTTTCCAAAACCATCTAATAAGAAAGAGAATCAAAATAAAATAAATGCAATCACCTACTGAAAAAGGAATAATACCTAAAATGATTCGCAACGATTTTGAAATATATTGGTAGAGTGAGTTACAGTAAAAAGCCTCAATATATTCGGGAAAAAACCGAAGAATTTTTAAGATTATAATTTGAATCAGGAGGAATATTGGTAGTAAGTGTATTCGTTTCATTTTTTGCAATTGTATTGTAAAGAAACAAATTTCGATCAATTTTAAGAATTATTTCTATTAAAATAAATGAGAACTTTTATGAAACTAGCTTTAGGAGTTTGTAACTTTGAAACGAAAAAATGTTAAACATCAAACATAAAATAAATGAGTCAGGAGATTAGAAATCTGGAACCAAAAGCAGTTTGGAATAAATTTGCCGATTTAAATGCAGTGCCTAGAGCTTCAAAAAAAGAAGAGCGTGTAATAGAATTTATGAAAGATTTCGGAGCCAATTTGGGATTGGAAACGTTTGAAGATGAAATCCGAAACGTAATTATTCGTAAACCAGCTACTGCTGGAATGGAAAACAGAAAAACTGTAGTATTGCAAGGGCATTTGGATATGGTACATCAAAAAAATGCTGATACGGTTTTTGATTTTGACACCCAAGGAATCGATATGTATGTTGATGGAGATTGGGTTCGTGCCAAAGGAACTACATTGGGAGCAGATAATGGTCTTGGAGTAGCTACGATTATGGCTATTTTAGAAAGTAAAGACATTGAACATCCTGCTATCGAAGCTTTGTTTACTATAGATGAAGAAACTGGAATGACTGGTGCTTTGAATTTACAAGGCGGAATTCTAACTGGTGATATTTTACTGAATCTAGATACGGAAGAGGATGACGAAATTGGGATAGGCTGTGCAGGTGGAATCGATGTAACGGCTACTGCCGAATATGATGAAGAAGCTACTCCAGAAGGATCTGTTGCGTATTCTATAAAAGTAAAGGGATTAAACGGAGGCCATTCAGGAATGGATATTCATAAAGGTTTAGGAAATGCCAACAAAATTATGAACCGTTTGTTGTTTGATGGTTTTGATAATTTCGGATTGCAAATAGCCGAAATAAACGGAGGAAGTCTTCGTAATGCAATTCCGCGTGAAAGTACTGCAAAAGTAATTATTGCGGAAGTTTATGATGAAGCTTTTGTGTTTGATATGCAACAAATTGTTAATGAAATAAAAGCCGAATATCAAACAACTGAACCGAATTTGGAAGTTGTTTTTGAAAAATTAGACACACTACCAGAAAATGTAATGCCTCCAATGGCACAGTTTTATTTTGTTCGTGCCATGTACACAGCACATAATGGAGTTTACAGAATGAGTGCCGATTTTGAAAACTTGGTCGAAACTTCCAATAACATTGCAAAAGTTGAAGTAGGAGGAGGGAAGTTTTTGGTGCAATGTTTAACACGTTCTTCAGTGGAATCGTCCAAATTTGATTTAGCAAATGCCTTGCGTTCTGCATTTGAATTGATGGGATGTGAAGTCGAATTCTCAGGAGCCTATCCTGGCTGGACACCAAATCCTAATTCTGAAATATTAAAAGTTTTGGTTTCTATTTACGAAAAACAAAATGATGCTAAACCTAATGTAGCGGCTTGTCATGCTGGATTAGAATGTGGAATTCTAGGCACTAATTATCCAGATATGGATATGATTTCTTTTGGACCAACGATTCATGGAGCACATTCGCCAGACGAAAGAGCAAGTATTTCTTCGACTCAAAAATTTTGGAAATTTGTCTTGGAAATTTTAAAGAATATCCCACTGAAATAGTGGTCAGTAATCAGTTTTTAAAAGTGTTCAGTTTTTTTCTGAACACTTTTTTTATTTCTAGAATATAGCATTCTTAAGTCTTCTACGAATTGCCATTTTATAATCTTTGGGATATGTTCGCAATCCCATGAAAACATCCGTCATCGCATCGGATAAATGTTGGCCATATTTTTTGATAAAAATATTGCGTAAAACTTTTTTCTCATAAAATAATTTGGCCAAAACAATTCCAGTTTTGATTTCAGGTAAAATGGTTTGTTCTAGTTTTTCCTGATATAATTCAGCAGTTTTACTTGGGTCAAGATTACTTTCGATTATAGATTGAGCAGCCAAAATCCCGCTTAATATAGAGTTTGAGATTCCTTCGGCTACAATTGGATCAGCTAATCCCGCTGCATCGCCAATTAATAAAACATTTTTTTGAACAAACTTGTCTGTTCTCGGAGAAACAGGAATAACAAATCCATGGGCTTCTTCATGTGTGATTTCGGTAATTCCTAAAGTTTTCAAATATGAAGCATAGTATTTTTTTAAGTCGATGGTACTCTTTGCTTTTGTGAGGACAGCTACACCAACAGATAGATGGTTCTTCTTAGGGAAACACCAGCCATAACCGTGTGGAATAGCATCTACATCAAAACGAACATTTTGTGATAAACGATCAAAATCGGCTTGAGGTACTTTTATTTCATATTCTAATGCTGGAATTATAGTTCTGGTTTCTTTCCAGCCAGCGATTTTTGCAATCGGACTTAAGGCTCCATCGCCTGCGATGATAAATTTTGCACTTACATCTCCCTCGGATGTGTGAATAGTTTGTGTCGTTCCAAAAGTTATATCAATTACTTTATGGTTTTGCAAAAGTGTAACTCCATTTTCTTTGGCTTTTTCTACAATTAAATTGTCGAAGCTATCTCGCATCACCATGCTGATAATAGGCTGATTTTTGGCAGTAGTGAATTTTAAATTTGTATTTGAAAAGTAAGTGTCAATTGCATAAAATTCTTTTTCTATAATTGATGATATATCAAAAGGAATAAAATTTCTTCCTCGAAAAACCAAGCCCCCTCCACAAGTTTTGTATCGGGGTAAAATTTCTTTTTCTATAATAACTGTCGAAATTCCTTTCTTACTTAATTCTAATGCTGCTGAAGCTCCAGCTGGGCCACTTCCAATTATGGCTACATCAAATGATTTCATTATGGTTGTAAAATTTGAATTTATAGAAGCGCAAATAGTTGATTTGCTTTCTGTTTGAATAATTTTTGTAGTATTGTTATTGCTGTTTGTAAACTTCAACGCTGTCTTTTTCCATTCTTTGTTTTAGCCAATTGACTAATTTTTCTTTGGTTTCTGGTTTTACATTCGTTTTGCTTTTATACAATAATACTGGAATTACCTTGTCTTTGCTGCTGTATTGGGTGACTACTGTTGGGGTTATTTCGGGAAATAAAATTTTGACTTCTTTACCAATATTAACATTATTGGATTGAAAATCAATAATCTTTTTTTGTAGCCTTTGAATCAATTCATCTTTTTCAGCTTCCGTTTTTTTACCACTGTTGATGGTGTTTAGGATGTCATTTTTTAAATCAAAAGTATCTTGCTTGATTAATAATTGGGTGTTTAGTAAATCGTAATCTTTTAGTTTTTGATTGAAAGTTTTGATCTCTACTTGGTTGAATTTTTTGCCCAAAAAAGCCAATTCGATCACTTTTGGGGTGCTTCTATAATTTGTTTTTTTGTAGATAAGTGTGTAATCTTTATGAGGGAATTCTTTTGTAATGTATTCTTCTGTTCGTTGCATGTATCTTTTTTCATCAAATAATCGATAAGCAAAATATACACTTGGTATAATCATAATAAATATTAGGACTGTTATACTGCGTTTTACTTGTTTTTGATGCTTGGCATCGATGTGTTTTACTATAGGATATTTTAAATATTTGACTATAATAAATGTTGCGATGCAAATAAAAACACAATTGATGGTATATAAATACATGGCTCCTCCAAAATATAGAAAATTCCCTATTGCCAATGAATATCCGGCAGTACATAAAGGCGGCATCAAAGCGGTAGCAATGGCAACTCCTGGAATAGGGTTTCCTTTTTCGACTCTGGTAACTGCAATAACACCAACTAAACCACCAAAAAAGGCAATTAAAATATCATAAATATTAGGCGAAGTACGTGCCAAAAGTTCAGATTGTACTTCCTTGAAAGGACTGATATAAAAATAAATTGTAGAAACAATCAAGCTTACAACTGTTGCTATCACAAGGTTTTTTACTGATTTTTTCACTAATTCAAAATCGTACATCCCTAATCCAAAACCTGCTCCAACTATGGGACTCATCAAGGGAGAAATTAACATGGCACCAATAATTACGGCTGTAGAGTTAACATTGAGTCCAACAGATGCAATTACGATAGCACAAGCCAAAATCCATAAATTTGAACCTCGGAAAGAAATATTACTGACAATATTTTCTAACACTTTTTTTTTGTCTTCCTCTCCTTTATGAAGATCAATAAAGTTGATAAGTTTACTTAATGGTGTACTCATATTTTTGGTTTAAGAAAGAATCAGGATTTTTAATTTTTTCAATATGAAGTAAATTTAAGTAATTAAAAATTATTTTTTTTGGTTAAAATAAGAAGAATAAAAAATCCCTTTCTATAAAATTAAGAAAGGGATTTAAAAATATTTAGGTTAATTGTTTTTTTTGAGAAATAAAACCAATCCTAGAATGCTAACAATTAATACTGTTAATGCTGTCAAAACCATTGATAAATCCCGGATGTTTTTTCCAGCCCAATCCATAAACAAAAATTTATGGAAAATCGCAAAAGAATATCCTTCTCTAACATCTGAATTTTCGATAACTGCCGCCAATCTTGAAGTAGCGGTTTCTATAAAGTAAGTTGTTTTTAGAGAGAGAAAGAGTTCACGAAATTACTGATCTTACTATAGATTAGTTTTTTTACGGTTTAGTAAAATTGGTTTCAGTTAATGTTTTCATGAATGCAATAAGATTGTTTTTTTCTTCTTCGCTAAGCGGAATTTTATTGCTATTATTCTTAAAAATCGGATCAAGATTATCAGCTTCTAAAACACCATTGTCGAAATAATCTAAAACAGATCTCAGTGTTTCGAATTGTCCGAAGCTTCCATACGGAGCAGTCAATTCGATATTTCTCAAAGAAGGAACACGGAATTTCATATAATCTTCCATATTTCCAGTAACTCTTGCTCGTCCCGCTTCATTAGAATCAGTGTTTACTGGAAAACCAATATTTCTGAAACTCTGATCGGTAAACAATTCTGTGCTATGACAGCTGGCACATTTTTGCTGAAAAGTTTGATATCCCTTTGTTTCATTTTCTGCAAAAGTTATGCCTTCATTTCGTTTTACTTTATCGTATTTGCTGTTGGCAGAAATCAATGTGTATTCGAACTGGGCTATGCTTTTATAGATTCGTTCTGGTGTAATGCTTTCATCACCAAAGGTTTTCTGAAATAAAGCTTTATATTCGGTATCGTCTTGAATTTTTCCTATGACTTCCAAAATCGAAGAATCCATTTCTTCATGTGTGATAATGGGTACTAAAGGTTGGTTCTCCAGCTGCAGTTTGCTTCCATCCCAGTTGTAGAACTTCATAAAAGCCAGATTTTGAAGTGAAGGAGTGTTTCTTAGTCCAATCCTGCTTTCAATACCGACTGCCTGCTGCTTTTGATCGGTAAATGCATTTTCCTGAATATGACAACTAGAACACGAAATGGTATTATCTGTACTGAATCGTTTATCTGAAAACAGTTTTTCACCCAATACTACCCCATATTTAGTGGGTTTGTTGGCACTTACAAACGAATTTAATTCCGGAAAACCAAAAGGAATATTCATGTCAATTTCTGGATTTTCGATAGTAATCATATCAGCATCGTCGCTGTTACAAGATGTAAATAACAACGCAAATAATACGAAACCAAATATTCTTTTCATTTCAGATGAATTTAAAACAGAGCCGTTTTGTTTTTAATTCAAACGGCTCTGTAGCTATGATTTTAGTTTTCTACAGCAGTAACTGAAAACATTCCAGTAATATCACTAGAACCATTTCCGCCCAAATTATCTACAAACAGCACCATATTGGCAGCTGTATGAATGCTTGGAGTTGCATTAGCGTTCATACCAGTTGAACTTAATGTAATTGTATTCGCTTTCCCGCTTAATAATTTGTCAAAATCGGCTTTGATTTTGATTTTAGGAGCAGCATTTCCAACAACTGCATTTGTAGTAAGATTTAATGTAATATCTCTGTAAGCATCTACACCTTGTGTATAAGCGCCTTCAGTTCCTTCAATTGTGCTTCCGGTATGGATGGATAATTGTTTGTTATCGGTATCATAAAAACCTTCAATTTTTGTAAAACGATACCCTGTTCCCCATTCCCACATCATTTCAGTATCATTGGCTCCTGCAGCGGCATAAAAAATTGGGAATTTTGCCTGATCGAGCGTATTTAAATCAGTTCGGACTCCTAAACCAAATTTAATTTGTTTGTAAGTAGCCGATGGAATATTGCTTAAAACATAACTTAATGTTGCTGCTTTTGATTGATCGATAACGGTTGCTCCTTTGTCTAAATCATTGATGTTATATGGGATTTCGTCTCCATTATCTTTTACAAGGCGAATGTTACTGATTACATATTTCAATTCTGAAAAATGATGTACCTGACTAGAAGCCGATGTATTAGCAGTTGCTGCTGTCGAAGTAGCTTCACCAAGAACAATTGTTGTGTTTTTGAAAGTATTGTTAAATTCTAAAGTAACATTGTTTGCAACTGGGGTGTCATCATCATTAGAACATGATACTAATGCTACAACTGCAGCTGCTGATAAAAGATATTTTTTTAAATTTTTCATTTTTGTATTTTAATTTATTTGTATTTCTATTTTAATAAATAAGTCTGATTAAATAAGAATTACAATAATTAGGAGGCGGCACAAAAACTTTAAGAAATGGATCTAATCGTTCCTTTTCTTTGTAAAAAACGTTACTATTCGAATTGATTTTTTTATCTGTTTTGAGTTTAAAATCGATATTCGAAGTCAAAACAAGATCAATTTTTTTTTCTAAATTTTTAAGTGCTAAATTGGAGTTTTCTGAATTTTCCAGATCTTTTTTCAAATGACATTTTCCGTGACATTGTAGTTCAGGTTTGGATTTGTTGATACAGAACTCCTGCTCAATTCTTTGTTGATTAAGTTTAAAGTGTACAATAATCAATGCCTGCTGGAAAGAAACCAACAGGAACAAGATTATCATTGTGATACTAAAAACTTTTTTCATTTCAGTAAAGATTTAATTTTAAAGAAGCAAAAATATTACGTCCCATTCTAGGAATGTTTCCCCAGTCAGCATAAGTGCTGTAATATTTGTTTAAAATGTTCTCTGCTCCAATTTGTATCACGCTCTCTATTTTATTGATGTTGAATGTGTAATCCGCTGAAAGATTCCAAATAAAGTAAGCGTCAGTCTGGTCTTCACCATACTCTGGACTGTAATTAATTTGCTCTAAATCGCCATTTATAGAAGTTTGAATTCCGAAATTTTTGTGCATAAAATGAAGCGAAGTAAGATAACTTAACGGACGAATAAAAGGCAAATTTCCTTGTTTATTATCCATTCCTCTTGCATAAGTTAAAGTCCCATTCCAATGCAAATGTTCTAAAATATCGTAACTCACATTCATCGAACCATTAAAAAGTGTAGCATAATCTAACGAGGTATAGCCTTTTACACCAACAGACTGATAATTCATCGGACTTCCCATGCTTAGGATTCTACCAATAATATAGTTTTCTATATAGAAATAATTTATTTTCCCCTGAATACTGAATCTTTCATTGCTAAAACCTGCTGAGACATTCCCTTCATACGAAATTTCATTTTTCAAATCAGGATCACCAATATAATCGTAACGATCAAAACTATTATAAATGTAATACCCATATCCTTCTGAAACTGAAGGCGCTCTGTGACCATAACCAGTTCCTACCGAAAAATTAAAATGTTCTAAATCGAGATTATATCCTGCGTGTAAACTTGGTAAAAATCTTGTTTTTTCTTGTGGAGCTCCTGGATGAAAAATCCAGTTGAACTCTACGTATTTGGAGTAATTGTAATTTACTCCTAAAGAACCACCTAAATTCAGTTGACTTTTTTCCGAAATGTCCCAGTTGTTATTCATCGAAAGTCCGCCGTATCGAGTCGTAACCCATGGCCAGCTATAGGCAAACATTGTTCTTTCGCTGCGATCCTGCGGATACATTCGCATTTCGGCAATAGAAAGATTGTCGTAAGCATTCAATTGAATTTCTGATGAATAATTGTTTTTTCTTAGGTTGGCTTTAGAAACCAAACCATAGGTAGTACTCCAGCCTGGCATATCCATATGGACAAGGTTTTCTGGCCGTGTTGTGTCATCCATATAATGTTCGATCGTATTGAAATAGATTTTTGTATCTATCACTCGTATCAGTCCATCTTCAAATAATTGTTTGTAGGAGGCTGAGGTAATCAAGGCACGTGAAAGCCACAAATCCATTGGCAAAGCAGGATAGCCAACATCTTTTGCCATATCAAAAATTGCATCTACTCTAACTGCAGATAAATCACTTGTTTTATATGCTAAACCTAATGAGGTATTGAATTTTTTGTATTGCGAATGTTTTACTTCATCATTATTTCCATCAAAATAATCATCAGCTTTCCGATAGGAAATACTTCCGTCTGCTACAAATTTTTCTCCAGAATAGGATATGTTTCCAAGATTGAAAAATTGTTTGTTGTTGAATTCAAATCCGCTTTGGTATGTTCCGTGCCATTTTTGTTCAAGACCAAATGAGGTGCTTTTTCTTTTTAAATCAATGCTTCCAGCTATGGTCGAACCGTGTAAACCTCCTTCTTGCCCTGACTTAATATCAATTGTTGATAGATTATTGCTTTCTACATAAGAAGTGATAGGATCCATTTTGTCGGTACAGGCTCCAAAAATGTGCATCCCATCAATTGTTACTGTCGAACGTTCCGTACTCATATTATTCAGCAAAGGCTCCCAAGCATAAGCACCACGTTTGATAAAACTGATATTATCGGCAGAAGACAAAAACTCATCTATAGAAACAGCCATCTTCATTTCGGTTTCAATTTTCTTCTTAGTTGTATTTTTTACTTTTACTTCTTCTAAGTTTTTAATAGTATCGTTACGCTCTAAAGAGTTTTGAGCAAATAACGACATTCCTAAAAAAAGAAACATTATAATATATTTCATGCTATTAGAATAAAGTGTCAATAAATAGTTCACTCTTTGCTCCCTCGACTCCTGGTGTAAAATCAGTTGGGACCACTGTTCCTTTTATAATCAATCCGTTTTGATTGAGCATAATCAGATTCAAAGTCCAATTACCAGTCATTGTATAATTGACCACTCCATGATACAAACCATCGTCTTCTTGTGTCAAATCTTTATTGTTTGGAGAAGAGTGATTTCCCATAGAAGGCTCTGGCATTCTTGGATCTAATTTTAAGGTATAATTATCAACTTCTGAATAAGAATATTGTGTTGGGTCAGGAAAAGTTCCCGCCACAGAAGTTGGTTTATTGTATTTGTATATACCTGCAACCAAAGGATTTTCTGAAACTGTTGGTTTTTGTGGAGAAATTAGCGCTATTACATATTCTTCGTTATCTTTTCCTGTAAAAGTGGTCATGTTTAGATTTTTATTGCTCTGCTTTTCGACCAAAACAGCTGCATTTGCATCGTATTTCTGATTCTCGACTTTAAAACTTATATACAACTTCCAGTTATTGGAAGAAGCGGTTTCATGGGTAAAAACACTATAACCAGCAAAATATTTATTAGTTGCATCATAAATCAAATTGTACTCGTGAGGACAAGAACTGGTAATTTCATCTTCACTCATTATGGGTAAAAATGTTACTTCGGTAGCATTAACATTTTGATTGTTCTGCGTATTTATGACTTTTAGGCGAAGTTCATTATACCCTTTGTAAAAAGATCCATTTAACGTCTCAATACTAATTTTATAATTGCCACTAGTTAATGAAACTGCTTCTTTAAACTCATTATATTCTGGTACTTGTGAATCAATTTCGGCTTCATAATCTGTTTTGTCAATTGTACAGGAAGTAATCACAAAAAGGATTGTGAATACTAAAAAATTAAAAGATTTCATTTGCAATGAATGTTGTATTGATGATTTAAAATACAGTATGTTAAGCTGAATTTGTAAATCAAAAAATAATTAAACTACTCTGGAATTTTGAGAAAATGAGATATACAATAAATGTATTTTCAAGTGCGAAGAAAAGATTAATGATTTTTGAATCTATTTTGAAATAAATTCACTTAACCCTAAAACAAAACCATATCGAAACTTTGATATCATTACTAAGTAATTGTAATGACAACAAATTTCTATACGTTTCAGAAATAAAACATTAATCTTGTTTTTATGCTAGGGGAGGATGGAAAATAAGATTTGAAGCTCCTATCGGTTTCTTTTCGAATAAAACTGAAGTGTTTTCTTTGGATTCGATTACAGGAATTGCATTGATGACTATTTCAGTAGTATTTGAAACATATACCAATTCAAGTTTGTCTTTTAAAACATCCTGCATCTTTTTTTCGTTATCCGAATATTTTTTAATACTTTTTTGAAGTTCGCATCGACCATTACAACTGTTAAAAACAGCTTTGCGTTGTACGCAAATGGTTTGAGCTATTTCTTTCTGATTTAATTTGAATGAGATGAAAACAAAGAAACTGCCAAAAGTAGGAACTAATAGCATAGAGGAAAGAAATATGATGAAAAGTCGTTTCAAAATGTATTTTTCGCTGTTTCTGAAGGCAAAAATACGTTTTAATAATTATTTAAAAGAATGATTTTTATCATTTTCTAAAAAAAACAGCTGCAGTTTCGTTTTGCAGCTGTTCTAAATGATTGAAAAAAGTAAAGAACTTTTTGAAATTTATTCGTTCACCAAAACCCAAGTTCCGGTTGCTAAAAGGCTTTCTGCTTTTTTGTATTTCATAGTTTCTGTTTTACCAGTTGCAATTTCCTGAACTGTTACAGTATCGTTGCGATTGATTTTTGGCATATCGCGAACGATAGTTTCGGTAACTTGACGTTGTTGAGTTTCTCCTGCTTCACGATTTGCACTTTCGCTATTTGGAATTTCATCTTTACTCAATTGATAATCTTCTACAGGACGCTCATAAACAGCTTCTTCAATTACAGGAGCTTGTTGTTGAGGTAAATCGCCTTTAAATAAGAATGAAATCACTTCTTTGTTGATACCATTCAGCATTTTATTGAACAAATTGAAAGCTTCAAATTTGTAGATAAGTAAAGGATCTTTTTGTTCGTGAACTGCCAATTGAACAGATTGTTTCAATTCGTCCATTTTGCGTAAGTGTTTTTTCCAAGCTTCATCAACAATAGATAATGTGATGTTTTTTTCAAAATCAACTACTAATTGGTTTCCTTCTGTTTCGTATGCTTTCTTTAAATCCGTTACAACGTTAAATACTTTTAATCCATCAGTAAAAGGAACAACGATACGCTCAAAATGATTGTTTTTATCTTCGTAAACATTCTTGATGATTGGGAAAGCTTCTCTAGCACTTCTTTCGGTTTTTTGAGTATAAAATTCAAGGGCAGCTTTGTATAATTTGCTAGTGATTTCTATTTCGGTTAATTTCGAGAATTCCTCTTGAGAAATTGGTGAAGTGAATGAGAAATAACGAATGATTTCAAATTCAAAATCTTTGAAATTATTTGTAGCTTTTGTGTTACCAACGATTAATTCGCAAGAATCGTAAAGCATATTGGCAATATCTAGTTTTAAACGCTCACCAAATAATGCGTGACGACGACGTTTGTACACTACTTCACGTTGAGCGTTCATAACATCATCATATTCTAATAAACGTTTACGAACACCAAAGTTGTTTTCTTCTACTTTTTTCTGAGCACGCTCGATAGATTTGGTCATCATCGAATGTTGAATCACTTCACCCTCTTGTAATCCCATTCTATCCATTACTTTGGCTACTCTTTCAGAACCAAATAAACGCATTAAGTTGTCTTCCAACGAAACATAAAATTGTGAACTTCCTGGGTCTCCTTGACGTCCTGAACGACCACGTAACTGACGGTCCACACGGCGAGAGTCATGACGCTCAGTACCAACAATTGCTAATCCTCCAGCAGCTTTTACTTCAGGTGATAATTTGATGTCGGTACCACGACCGGCCATATTAGTTGCAATAGTAACTACACCTGCTTTTCCAGCTTCTTCCACAATTTGAGCTTCTTGTTTGTGCATTTTTGCATTCAAAACATTATGAGTAACTCCTCTCATTTTAAGCATACGGCTTAATAGTTCTGAAATTTCGACAGATGTTGTTCCAATCAAAACAGGTCTTCCAGCTTTTGATAATTCTGTTACATCTTCGATTACCGCATTGAATTTTTCACGGGTAGTTTTGTAGATAAAATCTTCTTTGTCAATACGAGCAATTCCTCGGTTGGTTGGGATTTCAACAACGTCTAGTTTGTAAATTTCCCAAAGCTCACCTGCTTCTGTAACAGCAGTTCCAGTCATACCTCCTAATTTGTTGTACATTCTGAAATAGTTTTGCAAAGTAACGGTTGCAAAAGTTTGTGTAGCAGCTTCGATTTTTACATTTTCTTTGGCTTCGATGGCTTGGTGTAAACCGTCAGAATAACGACGACCATCCATGATACGACCAGTTTGCTCATCTACAATCATGATTTTGTTATCCATGATTACATATTCTACATCTTTTTCAAAAAGGGTATAGGCTTTTAAGAGCTGTGTCAAGGTGTGAATACGCTCGCTTTTTACTCCAAAATCTTGGAACAATCTTTCTTTAGCTTCGGCTTCAGCATCTTTGTCTAATTTTTGTTTTTCGATAGAAGCGATTTCGGTTCCGATGTCTGGAAGTACAAAAAAATCTGAATCAGTATCTCCTGATAAGGCTTTGATACCATTATCGGTTAAACTGACTTGGTTGTTTTTCTCTTCGATTACAAAATACAATGCTTCGTCCACTTTTGGCATTTCGCGATTATTATCTTGCATGTATTGATTTTCGGTTTTTTGAAGTAATTGTTTTACTCCTTCTTCACTCAAAAATTTAATTAAGGCTTTGTTTTTAGGTAAACTACGGTATGCTCTTAATAATTGGAAACCACCATCTTTTGCGTTTCCTTCTTTTATTAATTTTTTGGCTTCAGCCAAAAAACCATTTGCCAGTTGGCGTTGTAAGGCAACTAAACTTTCAATTTTTGGTTTCAATTCGATAAATTCGTGACGATCTCCTTGCGGAACAGGACCAGAAATGATAAGCGGTGTACGAGCGTCATCAATCAAAACTGAATCGACCTCATCGACAATAGCGAAATTGTGTTTTCTTTGAACTAAATCTTCTGGCGAATGTGCCATATTATCTCTTAGGTAGTCAAAACCGAATTCGTTGTTGGTACCATAAGTAATGTCTGCGTTGTAGGCATTTCTTCTTCCTTCGGTACTAGGTTGGTGGTTGTCTATACAATCAACCGTTAATCCATGAAATTCGAATAAAGGTGCTTTCCAGGTACTATCACGTTTTGCCAAGTAGTCGTTTACTGTTACTAAGTGTACCCCGTTCCCTGTCAGGGCATTAAGGTATAATGGTAATGTTGCGACCAAGGTTTTTCCTTCTCCTGTTTGCATTTCGGCAACTTTTCCTTCGTGCAAAACCATTCCACCAATTAATTGAACATCATAGTGAATCATGTCCCAAGTAATTTCTTTTCCAGCGGCATTCCAAGTATTTGCCCAAACTGCTTTGTCACCTTCTAAAGTAATGTATGGTTTTGAAGCCGAAAGTTCTCTGTCTTTGGCAGTAGCGGTAACCGTGATTCCTGTATTTTCTTTGAAACGTCTTGCAGTTTCTTTTACTACAGAAAAAGCTTCAGGAAGAATTTCCATCAAAGTTTTTTCAGAGATATCGTAAGCTTCTTTTTCAAGAGCATCGATAGTATTATAAATGTCTTCGCGTTTGTCTATATCTTCAATCGTTTCAACTTCTGATTTTAATGAAGCAATTTTAGCGTCTTTATCGGCGCGTGCTTGTTTTATTTTCTCTTTAAAAAAAGCGGTTCTTCCTCTTAACTCGTCGTGAGTTAAAGATTGTAAAGTGCTTTCAAAAGTTTTGATTTTATTTAAATACGGTTGTAATGCTTTGATATCTTTCTCGGATTTGTCTCCAACAAAGATTTTAATAATACTATTTATGAAACTCATGATCTGTTTTTATTTCTATTTTTAATTATATCTGTTTAAATTCAAGCAAAAAAAAAGCCTCTTTTGAGACTTTTTCTTGATTTATTTTTTTAATATTCATCCTCATTCCAAAGGTAATCTTCGTCTGTTGGATAATCAGGCCATATTTCTTCCATTGATTCATATATCTCTCCTTCATCTTCAATGGATTGAAGGTTCTCTACCACTTCTAATGGAGCACCAGCTCTAATAGCGTAGTCAATAAGTTCGTCTTTGTTAGCAGGCCACGGTGCATCGCTTAAATATGATGCTAATTCTAATGTCCAATACATATTTATCGATTTAGTTTTGTGCAAAAATAATTTTTTTACTGAAAAAGACAAGTAAAAAATGATTTATTTTTTTTAAAGTTAAGAACGTGTTTTCAGACAGCAGATTAAAGGTGAAAAATTTCAGATTATAAACGGAAAATCTTATCTAAAATACTGCAAACTGCAAACTGTTTTCTAGAAACTGGATTCTACTTTCGGGGTATCCATTTTACTTCTTCAGCGTTTAAATCTATAGACAACTTTCGTGCCAATACAAAAAGATAGTCAGAAAGGCGGTTTAAGTATTTAATAACTATTTCGGCAACTGGTTCAGTATGACTCAAATGCACCGCTAAACGTTCGGCACGGCGACATATACATCTTGTGATATGACAATATGACACTGTTTGGTGTCCGCCAGGTAAAACAAAATGAGTCATTGGAGGAAGCGATTCTTCCATCTGATCTATTTCATTTTCTAATAATGTGATATCGGTTTCGGTTATTCCTAGATTTTTTAAACGTAGCTCTCCGTTTTTCATTATTTCTTTTTCAGGAGGGGTGGCTAAGATGGCTCCAACGGTAAATAATCGATCTTGGATTTCAATCAAGATTTCCTTGTAATGATTGTGAATTTCTTGATCTCGAACAAGTCCGATGTATGAGTTTAATTCATCGACGGTACCGTAACTTTCTATTCGGATAT
Source organism: Flavobacterium adhaerens (assembly GCF_040045115.1). Taxonomy (NCBI): domain Bacteria; kingdom Pseudomonadati; phylum Bacteroidota; class Flavobacteriia; order Flavobacteriales; family Flavobacteriaceae; genus Flavobacterium; species Flavobacterium adhaerens. Next base: position 21,815 of record NZ_JBDLZX010000015.1, read on the forward strand.
GATCTTTAGGCACTCTAGTTCCTCCAAAAAGAGCTGTTGTTCCTTTGTCTCCTGTTTTGGTATATACTTTCATTTTAAATAAGAAGTTAGATGCGAAGTTAAGAGGTTTGCAATATTGATTTTTGTTCTAATTTCCAACGTATTCACTCCGGAATTATTTTGAAGTATCACTTTCTATTATACCATCTCTCAACCGAATTACTCTATGTGCATAGGCAGCAATATCTTCTTCATGGGTTACAAGTATAACAGTGTTTCCTTGTGAATGGATTTCGCCAAAAAGTTTCATGATTTCGACAGAAGTTTTACTGTCTAAGTTTCCAGTTGGTTCATCGGCCAAAATGATCGAAGGTTTGTTGACCAATGCTCTTGCAACCGCTACACGCTGTCGCTGTCCTCCAGAAAGTTGGTTGGGTTGATGGTCCATCCTATTGGCTAGATTTACTTGGGTTAAGACTTCAGTAGCGCGTTTTACACGTTCTGTCTTAGAATAACCTGCATAAATCATAGGCAAGGCTACATTGTCTAGAGCCGTTGTTCTGGGCAAAAGATTAAAGGTTTGAAACACAAAGCCGATTTCTTTATTTCTGATTTCGGCTAATTCATCATCTTTCATTTGACTTACATTTTTTCCATTCAAAACATAAGTTCCAGATGTTGGGGTATCCAAACAGCCTAATAAATTCATTAATGTTGATTTCCCAGATCCCGAAGGTCCCATTAAGGCAACATATTCCCCTTTGTTTATCACCAAATCAATGCCTTTGAGTACATGTACGATTTCGTTACCTAGAGTGAAATCTCGTTTTATTTTGCTGATTTTTATTAGTGGTTCTTTCATCAGAATATAGGATTGCTATAGTTGTTTTTAAAAGTACAAAAACACTTTTAATTTGTGATAAGTAGTTGTAATTGGTTTTTTGTTACAAAATATTCTGAGGTTGGTTAATGAGAATCAATTTAGAAATGATTTCGCCTTAAATTTTATTTTAACATTTAAATTCTGTAATCTTTAACTTGCAATAAGTGTATAATTGTGTATTTCATCGATTTAATTAAATTTTTAACGATTTTTTTATACCCACTTTGAAATTAATGAATTAAGTTTGTCCTGTAAAAGTTTCTATTTTTTTTATAGTTAGTTAATAAGATAAAAAACCTTTTACATTAAATATAGTTTTCAGTTTGTTTTTTGTTGAAAGCATTAAATCTTAATATAAGGATTAAGGTTTGGTTATTTAGAATTAAAAAGGCAGTCATGGGGGTGACTGCCTTTTTTGTTTTTTTCTAGTTTGATATTTTGTAAATCTTTGTGATGTCTTTTAAGATGTTTTCAAAATCAATATTTAAGTTGATTAATTCTCCACTGTGAATATCAAAAACCCATCCGTGAACTTTTAAATTTCTCTCGTTGATTGCTTTTTGGACTTCGGCAGTTTTGATAACGTTGATGCATTGTTCTTGTACGTTCAATTCAACTAGTTTTTTGTATTTTTCTTGATCGTTAGGGATAAGATCAAGTGTTTTTTGATGCAATCGATAAACATCGCGAATGTTTCGCAACCAAGGATTTAATATTCCTAAATCCGATTGTTGCATAGCTGCCAGTACGCCACCACAGCCGTAATGTCCGCAGACTACGACATGATTTACTTTTAAATGTACGACAGCATAGTTTATAACCGACATCGAATTTAGGTCGGTATTCGGCACCATATTGGCAATGTTGCGATGTACAAAAACTTTTCCTGGTTCTAAACCCATAAGTTCCTCTGCCGAAACGCGACTATCCGAACAACCAATATAAAGAAAATCGGGTGATTGTCCTTGTCCTAGTTTTTCAAAATAATCTGGATCGATATTGAGTTGTTTGCTAATCCAATTTTGGTTATTGTTAAAAATTCGTTTAATATCCATAGTGTTGTTTTTATGATTAGTATTGGTTTTAAATTTTATGCACGAATTATAAAATGTTGTTTGGGTTGTTCGTATCTAAAAAAGACTAGTCCCCATTGAAAAGTATCTATACTTACAGTTACTTTAGGATGGTTTGTTATGATTTTCCAAGCGGCTTCCATATCTGGTGACCAATGAATATCGTCTAATATCCATACGGTTTCATTGGTAATGGTGGGTAATAATAAATGAAAGTAGTTTAAAGTAGCTTCTTTAGAATGATTTCCATCAAAATAAATAAGTTGATAATTTCGGTTTGATAATGAGGCGTTTTTGAGATAATCGCTAAATTCGGTTGTGATACAATTGACATTGCTAATATTAAATTTTTGCAGTTGCTGCTGGCATTGTTTCATTGTATTTGGGCAACCTTCTAAAGTTGTAATGAAAGCTTTTGGGTTTCCTAGTGCTAGGGCAGAAGTGGCTAATCCTAATGAAGTTCCAATTTCGAGTATCGTTTCGGGTTGTAAGTAATTAGTAATTCTGTATAATAGTTGAGCTCGTTTTGCAGAGATACCAGCCGTTTTGGCAATTTGAGCAATTATTCTTGTATTTGATTTAAAAACTCTCGAACCAGCTCCAAAATCGGTTATTTCGATGGTGTTTTTATTTTGTAAAAGTTCGGTACGGTATTCTTTCAAATTGCTATAATCTGTTTTGATTTTTTTGTCATAAAAACATTTTGTTAGTAAACTAAAAACAAACGGAGAATGCACGGCGTGTTCGTTCTTAGAAAGCCAAAGGAAATTTAAGTATGATTTAATTTGAAAAAGCATATGAGGTAATTACGCAAAGATTTGCAAAGTAAAATTCACAAAGATACATAGAGATTTTTTAAAAACTAAAACAAAACTTCGTATGTCTCTTCGTTTCCTTTGTGATATAAGCCAAAATTTACAACTATATTTACACCCTCGGAATTTAATCTTAAAACAAGCAATAAATTTTTATTATGATAAAGGAAGTTATTGAAAATAAAAGAACAATAACATTGGAGGAAGTAAACCAATGCATTGCTATTTTGACAGAATTGAATACTGATACCCAGCAGATTTTTGAAATACCAAAAGAAGAGCGAATTGCTTTAATCAAAGCGGCAGGGCAATTTTCTCGCCCTGACAGAGATGAGTTTGCTAAGCGTAAAAAAGACGGAAAAGCGGTTGCCAAACGCAAACAAGAAAAGAAAGATAGGACGGCTCGTAAAGAAACCGGAATTCGTTCGGCCAGAGAGGCAAGTGTCTTTGTTGCGCCAAAATTACTGGCAATGTCTGATTTGGCAAACAAGGAACAGTTAGAATTAGAAACTCCTAGAAAATGCTATGTCTGTAAAACAGAATTTACCAAAATGCATCATTTTTACGATTCGATGTGTACAGATTGTGGTGATTATAATTATGCCAAGCGTTTTCAAACTGCCGATGTAAATGGTCAAATAGCTGTAATTACGGGTTCTCGTCTAAAAATTGGTTATCATATTACTTTGATGCTTTTGCGCGGTGGGGCTACAGTTATCGCTACAACACGTTTTCCTGTAGATTCGGCTTTACGTTTTTCTAAAGAAGAAGATTTTATGGAATGGGGACACCGGCTTAAAATTCATGGATTGGATTTGAGGCACATTCCTAGTGTCGAAATTTTTTGCAATTTCATTGAACAAAAATACGGGCGATTGGACATTTTAATAAATAATGCTGCTCAAACCGTGAGACGCCCAGCCGGATTTTATACTCATTTGATGGAAAATGAAGAAAAACCTATCACTGATTTACCTCAATTGGCTCAAGATTTGTTGCAAGATCACACTAATTGTTTGGCCGAATTAAAAATGTTAACTGTAGGTGCTTCTTCCAATCAAAATATGCCTGTGACTTGGCATGGACCTGAACCTGGCATTGGTTTAAGGGCTTCGGCCAAATTATCTCAGATTCCATATTCTTTTGATAATGCTTTGGTGTCGCAGGAGGTTTTTCCAGAAGGGGAACTCGATGCTGATTTGCAACAAGTAGATTTGCGAAAAGTAAACAGTTGGCGATTGAAGTTAGGTCAAATAGAAACTACCGAAATGATCGAAGTACAGTTGGTCAATTCGGTTGCTCCTTTCGTGTTGTGTAATCGTCTTTCGGAATTAATGAAGAAAGATACTACTGAAAAAAAACACATCATCAATGTTTCGGCAATGGAAGGGAAGTTTTATCGTGATTTTAAGGAAGATCGTCATCCGCATACCAATATGGCAAAAGCAGCTTTGAATATGTTGACACATACTGCTGCTGGTACTTTAGCAAAAGACGGAATATTTATGAATGCAGTTGATACGGGTTGGGTAACAGACGAAGATCCAGCGGAATTATCCAAAAGAAAACAGGAAGAGCAAGATTTTCAGCCACCATTAGATATTGTTGATGGAGCGGCTCGTGTAATGGATCCTTTGTTTGATGGTATTAATACGGGAAAACACTGGAGCGGAAAATTTTTAAAAGATTACAGACCAATTGCATGGTAGCTTAAATATTGGGTAACAAAATTTCCACTCGGTGTTTTCTGTCAACGAAGTTTTTTTAGTTTTTATAAATCGTTGTTGGAGCCGATTGGGATTTAGAATATATCGTGGCATCAGCAATAGTTACTCTATCAGGAACGTTGATTGCATAAAATATAAAATCAGCAATATCTTCTGGTAATAAAGGTTCGTAACCTTCGTACACTTTTTGAGCTTTTTCTTTGTCGCCTTTAAAGCGAACCTCAGAGAATTCAGTAGCTACAGCACCTGGAGCGATATTGGTAATTTTAATTCCGTGTTGGGTTAGGTCAAGGCGCATCCCTTCGCTTATGGCTTCTACAGCTTTTTTTGAAGCACAATATACAGCACCATTAGCATAGGTTTGTTTTCCTGCGACAGAACTCAAATTGATAATGTGACCTTTTTTTCTTTCTACCATTTGCGGAATGACAGCTTTAGAAACATACAGTAATCCTTTTACGTTTCCGTCAATCATGGCATCCCAGTCGTCAATGTCGCCATTGTCAATAGAAGAAAGCCCGTGTGCATTACCTGCATTGTTGATTAAAACATCAATGTTTTTCCATTCATTTGGTAAAGAATGCAATTGCGACTCAACTTCGTTTCTATCCCTAACATCAAATGTCAAGGTGTGAATTTTTACCGTTTCGGATAATAGTTCCTTTAACTCTTCCAATTTTTTAGTACGGCGACCGCAGAGTATTAAATTAAAACCATTTTCGGCAAATTTAATTGCAGTTGCTTTCCCAATTCCCGAAGTTGCACCTGTTATCAAAGCAATTCTTTTCATTCTTTTATTTCTTTATTTATTTATTTATTGTAAGTGATGATGTGTTTCAATCTTAATTAACGATGCAAACGTTTCGCTAGATTGATAGCAAAATTAAGATTTTTAATTAGAGTTTAGATAGTATGATTGTTTCTGTCAAAATAACATTGGCTCTTTTAATTAAAAGCAGCCCTAAATTTTATCGGAGTCAATTTGGTTTTATTTTTAAACAATTTACTAAATGATTGCGAATGCTCGAAACCTAATTCATAGGCAATTTCACTAACGGATAAATTAGTGGTAGAAAGTTTTTCTTTGGCTTTTTCGATGAGTTTGTTGTGAATGTGTTGTTGCGTGCTTTGTCCTGTAAGTACTTTGAGCAAACCACTTAAATAACTCGTCGAAATATTTAATGATTCAGCAACGAAATGAACTGTTGGTAATCCTTCGGTAATGATTGTTTCACTTTCAAAATAGTTAGAGAGCAGTTTCTCCAAACGGTCAAGGATTTGATGGTTGTTTATTTTTCGGGTAATAAATTGTCTTTGATAAAAACGATCTGCATAATTGAGCAGTGTTTCAATTTGAGAAATAATAATGCTCTGACTGAATTTATCAATATTAGAATGATATTCTTGTTTAATATTGTGAATGATTCCGTTTAAAGTTGCTTCTTCTTTTTCAGAAAGAAACAAAGCTTCATTAACCGAATAATCAAAGTATTCGTATTTTTTTATGCCATTTGCCAATGCAGTATTCCAAAGAAAATCGGGATGGAAAAGCAGTAATCAGCCCGAAGGTTTTTCGTTTGGATTTGTTGCTGAACTCGTTTGTAAAATTTGTCCAGGAGCTAAAAAATACATCACACCTTCATCAAAATCATATTCCTGTTGACCATAACGCATTTTTGAATGAAGGCCACGTTTGACAGAAATGCAATAATAACCAAGAGCAATAGCTCCCAAGGGTTGTTCTGGTCGGGAGGCTACTACATCGGCATAATCTACGATACTAATAAGCGGATGGTCAGGTGGAGTTAAATTTGAAACTCTGTGAAACTCGCTGATGCTTTTTACTTGTAATGGTATCATAGCGCTAAGTTAGCTAATTATATAGACTGTCCACCAGAAACTTCTAGGCGTTGTCCGTTAATCCAATAGGCTTCATCGGTGCAAAGAAAAGCGACCACTCCGCCGATATCGTCTGGTAAACCAACTCTTCCCAAAGCAGTTAATGAAGCAATAAAAGAGTTGATTTCTTTGTTGTCTCTAGTTCTACCGCCACCAAAATCGGTTTCGATAGCACCTGGAGCAACTACATTTACTCTGATTTTTCTTGCTCCTAATTCTTTTGCCTGATAGCGAGTTAGTGTTTCAACAGCGGTTTTCATTGAGGCATAAGCAGAAGAGCCAGGTATTGTAATTCGTGTTAATCCAGATGAAATATTGATAATACCGCCACCATCATTCATTGTTGGAAGTAATTTTTGAGTCAAGAAATACACCCCTTTAAAATGAATATCGAACATGGCATTTACTTGTTCTTCGGTGGTTTCGGTAATTGGCGAATAAAACCCCGTTCCAGCATTGTTGATTAAAAAATCAATGTTTTCGGAACCGTTTTGTTCTTTTAGATATGAAGTCAATTCTTTCGAAAACCCTTCAAATTGTTTGGTATCACTTGTGTCCAATTGAAAAGCTGTCGCTTTTTGACCTAATGCTTGAACTGCCGCTACCACTTCTTCAGCCGCTTGTTTATTGGTGTGATAAGTAATGACTACATCTATTCCTTTTTTGGCAATTGCCAAAGCCATATTTTTTCCTAAACCTCGGCTTCCGCCAGTGATTAAAGCTATTTTTGTTGTGCTCATTGTTTTTATGTACGGATTAAAATTATCTAGAATGTGAATCTTTTTTGATTTGACAAAGTTAAATAGTCATTGAATGAACAAAGTAGCCAAATCTACTTTTGTTGTAGCCAAAAATGTTGAAGCAAATCTGATTTATTGTTGCCTTGGTAAGTTTATATGTTTGGTAATAAGTAAATAACCATGAGTATGCTACCAATCAAAATTGAGATAGTAACTAGAGATATTAGCCAGTTTGAAGGAGAGTAGGTATTGGTATTCAGTAGGCGTTGAATATTTTTATATCTAAAATAGGCAAGCATAAGCATAACAGAACCTAGCGCAACCATTATAACACCAATAATTGCTGAGTTTCCTTTACTGGGTATTTTGTTTTCTTCTCCTAAAACAATAGAGATTTGTTTTAAAAACAATGCAAATTTTACAATAACAAAACCAAAACCCATTAGTGCAATACTGGTTCGAACCCAAGCAAGAAATGTTCGCTCATTGGCTAGATGATCTGAAAGGTTGGGAGATTTTTTATTGTTATCCATTGTTGTTTTGTATAATTACAGCTGTGTTTTTATGTTATTTATTCCGTTGGAATTTTGGAAATATCCATATAAAAAAATTCTAAAGTGTTACCGTCTGGATCTTCTATGGTTCGTTGTTGCATAAAACCGTAATCACGCATTTCGTTAGGTTCAATCCCACCCGCTTTTAGCCCGTTATCCATTATTTTATTGACCTCTTCGATACTGCTGGTTGACATTGAAAAAATTCCTGCTACACTTGACTTGGTATCTGCAATGGGTTTGGTAATGAAACTTGAAAATTTTTCATGCGAGAGCAGCATTACAAAAATGGTTTCGCTCCAAACCATGCATTTTCCAGTTTCGTCTGAGAATTGAGGGTTATTTTCAAAACCTAAAGCCGTATAAAAAGCCATTGACTTTTGAAGGTCTTTAACTGCAAAATTGATAAAAATTTGTTTTGTCATTTTTTAAATTTTTTAATTGATTTTGTTAAGCGTCTGGAATATTAGGTTCAATCAATCGTTTTAATTTGTCTAGTGATTCTTGCCAGCCTAGATAGCACATTTCTACTGGAATCGCATCTGGAATTCCTTCTTGAGTAGCAAAAAGTTCCGTGCCGCAAACTGCTTTTCGCAATTCGATAGTCGTAATCATTTGACCTAGTAAATTAGGATCATCAAATACATCTGTATATTGTAATCGTTCATTTGGAATTATTTCTAAGTATTCACCCCAAAGGAATGGCTACTGCCTGTAGAAAAATTGGTAAACGACATTTTATATTTACCGCCAATTTTTACATTCATGCTATGAACTTTACAAGTAAAACCATAAGGAGGTAACCAAGAAGCGATAGCGTCGGGAGTTGTAAATGCCCTAAAAACTTTTTCGGGACTGGCCGAAAAAACTCTGTGAAGCGAGACTTTATTTTTGTTCATGGTGTTATGGTGTTGTTTTTTAGATTGTTAAGTTATGAAAAAAACGGTTCTTGATTTTAGATTATACGTTAAAAATTTGCAACTGTTGTAAAATAAAAAACTCCAATGCTTTGGTTGTAAAAGCATTGGAGTTGTGTTTTGATTTGTCTAACAGGATTACCCTTCCATTTTAGCACTTAGTTCAAACCATCTCTCTTCTTTAGTTTCTATTTTTTGGATGAGGTTTTCGAGTTCCTTGGCTTTCTTTTCAATATCGGCATCGGAGACTTTTCCATCTGAAAAAAGTTGTTCTATTTTGGCTTTTTCAAGTTCTAAATCCTTGATTTCTCGCTCTATCTTTTGATATTCTTTTTGCTCGTTAAAAGTTAAATTGCTGGAGCTGTTGTTTTGTTTCCAATCTTTTTTATCTGTTTTGATTTCTTCTTTAGGAGCAATTTCAACACTATCTTCATAGGCTCTAAAATCGGAGTAATTTCCTGGGAAAGTTTCTATTTCGCCCTGACCTCTAAAAACAAATAACTGATCTACAATTTTGTCCATAAAATAACGATCGTGCGAAACAACCATTAAACAGCCTGGATAATCCAGCAGGAAACTTTCTAAAACATTAAGCGTTACAATATCCAAGTCGTTTGTAGGCTCATCGAGAATCAAAAAGTTTGGGTTTTGAATTAAAACGGTACACAAATACAGACGTTTTAATTCACCACCACTTAGTTTTTCTACATAATCGTATTGTTTTTTGGCATCAAAAAGAAAACGCTCCAGCAATTGCGAAGCTGAAATCATTCGGCCTTTTGCCAAAGGAATAAACTCCCCAAATTCCTTGATAATATCAATCACACGCTGTCCCGGTTTTGGGTCGATTCCGCTTTGGGTATAATAACCAATTTTGATCGTGTCTCCAACGACTACTTTTCCGTTATCTAACGGAATTGTTCCAGTCAATAGGTTTAAGAAAGTAGATTTTCCAGTTCCGTTTTTACCAATTATTCCGATGCGCTCCCCACGCTGAAAATCATAACTGAAATTATCCAGAATAATGTGATCCTTGAATTTTTTGGAGATTTTGTGAAGCTCAATAATCTTGCTTCCCATGCGTTCCATATTGATTTCGAGCTCGACTTTGTTTTCTTTTCGACGACTTTGTGCTTTTTCTTTAATTACATAAAAATCATCCTGACGCGATTTTGATTTAGTCGTTCGCGCTTTTGGCTGACGGCGCATCCATTCTAATTCTTTTACAAATAAATTTTGCGCCTTATCGATACTCGCATTTTCTGAGGCGATTCGCTCTTCCTTTTTCTCTAAATAATAAGAGTAGTTTCCTTTATATTGGTAAATTTTTCCGTTGTCCAATTCGATGATTTCGTTACAAACACGTTCCAAGAAAAAACGGTCGTGCGTTACCATGAATAGCGTAATATTTTCTTTAGCAAAATAACTTTCGAGCCATTCAATCATTTCAAGATCAAGATGGTTGGTAGGCTCATCTAGAATCAACAAATCTGGACGATTGATAAGGATAATGGCCAATGACAAACGCTTTTTTTGTCCACCCGAAAGGTTTTTGACTTTCAATTTAAAATCTTCCAGTTTCAGTTTGAAGAGAATTTGCTTGTATTGCGTTTCAAAATCCCAAGCATTGTGTCTATCCATATTATCAAAAGCTTTTTGATAAGCTTCTTCGTCTTCAGGATTTTCTAATGCTTTCTCGTATGCTTCAATAACTTTTAGAGTTTCATTATCCGAAGCAAAAATACTTTCTTCAATCGTCAATTCATCTTGCAAATTATTGTCTTGAGATAAAAATGCCATACGAATACTCTTGCGAAGCACCACTTGACCTGTATCGGGTTCGTCAAAACCGTTTAGGATGTTCATAAGAGTTGTTTTTCCGGAACCATTTTTGGCTATAAAAGCAATTTTTTGGTCTTTGTTGATGCCAAAGGAAATGTCTTTGAAAAGGGTGCGTTCTCCAAAGGATTTGGATATATTTTCGACAGAAAGGTAGTTCATTGAATTTTAGTATTGAAAAATCAATTGATTATGATTTTGTTTTGCAATAAGTCTCTAGTTTCAAAGAGATTTTTGATTGTGCAAAGATATTCTTTTGTTATAAAGAAACGAATATTGTTTAGTTCTTCTTTTTTGTATTGTAAACACCTGATTGATTAGCTTGAACGATAATCAATAACAAGCGATAGTTGCGCAAACGAATTTTAGCGTTTGGGTTACGAACCAGGTATTCGGTTTTTATTATTTAGCTGTAGGTGCGATTTTGAATAATAAAAATGAGAGAAGAAAAATAAGTTTTAGTGTATAGAATTGTTTCCAATATAAGCCTGAAATTTACTTTTATACTGTTCGGCAACTGTAATTCGTTTTTTATTAATGATAACCTGATTGCGTTCTATCTCTTCTATTTTGTCTAAAGCAACAATAAAAGAACGGTGTATTCTCATAAATTTTGATTCGGGTAATTCTTCTTCTAAGGATTTTAAACTCATTAAAGTTAAGATGGCTTTTGGTTGGTTGACAAGCCATATTTTGATGTAATCTTTTAATCCTTCGAAATACAAAATCTCATCAAAATTGATTTTCAGTTGTTTGTATTCGGATTTTACGAATATAAAATTATTGTTTTGAGAGGGCTCTTTGCTTTCTTTTCGAACCAATCCAAACCATTCTTTTGCTTTTAACGCAGCATTGTAAAATTCGTCAAAATTAAAAGGCTTCATTAAATAATCGAGAGCATCGACTTTGAAACCGTCAAGGGCATACTCGCTAAAAGCAGTGGTGAAAATTATTCGAGTTTGTTTGGATATGGTTTTAGAAAGTTCTAAACCTGATAATTCAGGCATTTGTATATCAAGGAAAACCAAATCTATCGTTTCGTTATTTAGTAAACGTAATGCATCAAAGGCATTGCTGCATTTTCCTTTTAATTCTAAAAAAGGGGTTTTTGATACGTAATTCTGAATCAATTCTAATGCAAATGGTTCATCATCTACTATAATACAGCTGATTGAGTTTTCGTGCATAAACTTTATTTTTGAGTATCGATTATCAATTGAGTTACAAATTGTTCTTCGGTTTGCTGTATTTCAAAACTAGATTTTTCGGGATACAACAACTGAAGTCTTTTTTGGATGTTTTTTAAGCCAATTCCAGAACCGCTCTTGTCGGAGTTGTTTTTTTTGATGTTGTTATTTTTGGTGCTGAATATAATTTTGGAACCTTCAATATGCATTGAAAAATAAATAGTAGAAGTGTTTACTGCCGAAACACCATGTTTGAAAGCGTTTTCAATTAATGAAATGAAAAGAAGCGGAGCAACCTGTAAATCTTCGGTAAAATTTTGAAAATCGGTTGTAACAATTGTGTTCTCCGAAGTCCTCATTTTCATCAGTTTTATATAGCGTTCTATAAATTCGATTTCTTTTTTTAAGCTGACTTTTTCAATATTAGATTCGTACAAAAGATATCGCATTAAGGAACTTAGGTTATGTATTGTTTCTTTGGCTTTTTCAGGAGAAATATCAACCAACGAATAGATGTTGTTGAGAGAGTTAAAGAAAAAATGCGGCTGGAGTTGGTATTTTAAATGCTGTAATTCAGATTCTAATTGTCTGCTTTTTGATTCGTTTTTTTCGACTTCGGTTTTGACCCAGCGTTCAAAAATGCGAAGCGTAATCGAAAAAATAAGCGGAACTATTAGCGAAAGAGAATCGATATAGACAAAAAATAATACAGGAGGTCTTTTTAGATGATTCATCTCGGGCTGATTGGCTACGAAATATTCTCTCAGCTGAAAATTGAGCCAAATAAAAAATGCAATAACTACTGCATTCAAAACAAAATAGATGACTGCTTTTCTTTTGAATAAAAAAACATTTATCAAAATGAGATAATTGAGATAAAATATAAAAGCGTAGATAGAAAGCGGTACCCAGAAATGCTCAATTATTCGTTGTAATTCGACAGATTGTCCAGAAGATAAAAGATAAGGAAGACTAAATAAAACCGCCCAAACCAAAACGTGAATCATTGTGGCATATAGGCGGTTGTTCTTGATAAAATTATTCATAACGTAAAGCGTTTATCGGATCTAATGCAGCTGCTTTTCGAGCCGGATACCATCCGAAGAATATTCCAGTTATAGCACACACGGCAAATGAAACTATTATAGAATACAGAGTAACACTTGTGGGCCAGTTTAAGATATTCGCAATAAAAACAGTCGAAATTAAGCCTAAAGTTACTCCAATTATTCCACCTGTGATACTAATTATTACAGCTTCTGTTAAAAATTGGAATAAAATATTTTTTTCAGTTCCTCCAACTGCCATTCTCAGACCAATTTCTCGGGTTCTTTCTTTTACCGAAACATACATGATATTCATGATTCCGATTCCACCAATCAATAAAGAAATTCCAGCAATAGCGACCAAAAGCACTGTCATCATTTCGCTGGTTGAACTAAACATCGAAATTAATTCCTGTTGTGAGAATACATTAAAATCATCTTCGGCATTGTCGAGTTTGTGATTTTCTCTCAAGATTTGAGAGACTTCTTCGACAGCTGCAGTTGCGCCTTCTTCGCTTTTTGAGGAGGTTACAATAGACTGGAGATAAGTTGTTGCCAAGACTCTTTTTTGGACCGATGTAAATGGGGCTAAAATAATATCATCCTGATCTTGTCCAAATGTGCTTTCGCCTTTTTCTGAAAGAACTCCAATGACTTTAAACGGAATTTTATTGAAACGAATTGTTGCTCCGATTGGGTTTTCGTTTGCGGCAAATAAATTTTCGACAATGGTTTGACCAATAACGACAACTTTAGCCGAAGTTTTGATGTCTTCTTCGGTAAATATAGTGCCCTCTTTTACGTCTAATACTCTAACTTTTAGATATTCTGGTGTAACACCATAAAGTGAAGTTGGCCAGTTTTTGGCGCCTTTAATGGCTTGCCCGTTTCCGTTTACAACTGGTGAGGTGTTCTCGATTAATTTAGCATTTTTTTTCAGTGATTCTAAATCGTTCAATGTCAAAGTCTGCATGGCACTTACATCCATTCGCACACCGCCCTGCATTCCGGCTCCAGGTCTAATGGTAATCATATTAGAACCCATGCTCGAGATTTGAGATTTGATGCTCTCTTTAGATCCTTCGCCAATGGCAAGCATAGCAATTACAGATGCAACACCAATAATAATTCCGAGCATAGTCAGGAAAGCTCTCATTTTGTTGATTTGAAGAGCTTTGAGTGCTATTTTTAATAAGTTTGAAAGATTCATATTAGTATATATTAGTACTGTTATTCGTTTTCGTTACCTAAATTTTTTAATGCTTCAGCAGCGTTCTGGACATTTTCGTTTTTGTAGTCCTTAATAATATGTCCGTCTTTTAATACAATTGTTCGACTGCTAAATAATGCGATATCGGGTTCGTGTGTTACAAAAACGATGGTTTTACCTTCGGCATTGAGTTTTTGAAACAAGACCATGATCTCATACGAAGTTCTTGTGTCGAGATTTCCAGTTGCCTCATCGGCTAGGATGACAACAGGATCATTTACTAACGATCTTGCTATGGCTACACGTTGCTGTTGACCACCAGAGAGCTGACTTGGTGTGTGATCCATTCGTTTTGATAAACCAACTAGTTTCAAAGAATCTATTGCTCTTTTGCGTCTTTCTTCTGCTGATATTTTTTTGTTGTATAACAAAGGAAGCTCGGCATTTTCGATAGATGTTGTTCTGGGGAGCAAATTATAGGCCTGAAAAATAAAGCCTATTTTTTCATTTCTAATTTTGGCCAGCTGGTTTTTATTTAAATTCTTTACTGGAGTATTGTCTATTTCATAAAGTCCTGATGACGATTGGTCTAGACATCCTAATATGTTTAGTAAAGTTGATTTTCCAGAACCTGATGATCCCATTATGGTAACAAATTCGCCTTCTTTGATTGTAAAAGATATTCCTTTGATGGCGCGAACAATTTCGTCTCCCATTTTAAACTCTCTTTTTAAATCTTTGATATTTATGATAGTATTTTTCATGGTTTATTTTTTTCCTGGAGGTTTTGGCATAAAGGGGCTAGAAGAACTTCCGCTTGCTTCTTTAGTACCAGTTTGTTCTTTTTTTAGTTCGATTACAACTTCATCCGTTTTTGTCAAACCACTTAAAACTTCATAGTTGATTCCGTCATTTTTTCCAACATTTACAACCTGTTCACGAATTCCATCAGCATATTTTACCCAGATTGTTTTGTCATTTTTGTCTTTTGCTAGAGTTGGTTTTGCTATATAAGGAGTTTCGCTTTTGCTTATATTGTATTCCTTTATTAGCGCTGAGTCTGGTTGAAAAGCAAAGGCTTTTGCTTCGAGAGTCAAAACGTTTTTCAATTCCATTGTATAAATTGATACCGTTGCTGTAAGCCCTGGTTTTAATTTTTCTTCGGGATTGTCGGCTTTTATAATTACGGTATAGGTCACAACATTTGATGTTACAGTCGAATTGAGACGAACTTGTTTTACGGTTCCCGAGAATTCTTCATCGGGAAATGCATCTACCGAGAAGGTTACTCTTTGTCCTTCTTTGATGCTTCCAATATCAGCCTCATCAACATCAGCTTCTACCTGCATTTGTTTTAAATCTTGTGCAATGGTAAACAGTGTTGGAGTGCTGTAACTTGCAGCTACAGTTTGTCCTTCATCTACATCTTTAGACAAAACAACTCCATCAATTGGCGAATAAATATTGGCATAACTTAAATTAGTTTGTGCTTTTCGTAAGTTTGATTTTTGTTGCAAAGCTGTTCCTTTGGCTGTATTTAAGTTAAAGAGTGCTTCTTGATAATCGGCTTTGCTTATAACATTTGCTTTGTAAAGAGCATTTTGTCTGTCAAAAATTACTTGTTTGTAATTCTGATCCTGCAAGGCAACATTATAGGCAGATCGTGCTTGTTCTAAAACTTCCTGAAGATTTTCTTTGTCTAGTTCGGCAATTAGTTGTCCCGCTTTTACAACTGAATTGTAATCTACATAAATCTTTTTTACTACTCCCGAAACCTGTGTTCCTACCTCTACTTGTTTTGTAGCCTCGATCGTTCCGGTAGCTGTTACTACATTGCTTATATTTCCGTTTTTAGGTTTAACGGTTTCAACTTTCAAAACCTCTTTTTTATTGGTCCAAGAGTAGATAATCGTTCCTATGGCTATTGCAATTAAAATAGATGCTACTGTTATTTTAATTTTTTTATTCATGACTTTTTATAATTTAAATTTGAATTTGGTTTCCTTGATAGAATTGTAGTAACTGATAGTATAGTGCTAGTGATAATTTTGACTGTAAATAGGTTTGTTCTGCATTTAAATAGGTGTTTTTGCTAACTAATAAATCCGTAGAACTCAATGCACCCAATTCGGCTTTCTTGATAGACATTTCATAAGCTAATTTTGAAGAATTTCGCAACGCTATAGCTGCTTCTGTCTGACTCTGACTCGAAACGGCATTTTGCCAAGCGCTTTCAATTTTCAAATACAATTGTTTGTTTTCGGATACTACAGAAAGTTTTGAACTTTCGATGTCTATTTTGGCATTGTCTATTTTGGCTTTATTTTGATACTTACTGAAAATAGGAATGCTTAATGACAACCCAACACTCTGATAAAAGTTTCCGTTAAGTTGATTTAAGAAATCAATGTTTTGTGTGTTGGTATACCCGGAATTTAACCCAGCTGTTAAACTTAAAGTTGGTAAATAGCCAGCCTTTGCTTTTGATAAATCTAATTCTTTTATAGTGGTTTCAAGATTAGCACTTTTTATTTCAGGTAGATTGGTCGATGCATAAGCGTAAACGGCTTTTAGTTCTGGTATATAAAATTCTTCGGTGGTAAGTTTAGTATTGGCAATATCAAATTCCTCATCGGGATTTAACTCTAAAAGCTGTTTCAAATTGATAAGTTGCTGACGGTAATTGTTTTGAGCTGTTATTAGTGTTACTTCATCATTTTTAAGTTGTGTTTCTAAATTTGCTGCATCAATTCCAGCAGCAGAACCCGCTTTTACTTTAAGATTCATTTGATTCAATTGCTCCTTCGATGAAACAATTACATTTTTAGCAACATCGATGCCTTCTTTGTAATAAAGCGCTTGCAGATAGGTCTGAGCTACGCTTAAAAGAACACTGTTTTTGGCTTCTTCTACATAAAGTTCATTTTGTTTTACCAAAAGTTCACTTTGCTTGATAGTGTTATTGATGTAATTTCCTTTGTATAAAGTCATAGATGCATTAACACCAGCACTTGTAGAATGAACTAACTGCGAAACATAATTACTGGTAATAGGGTCAATACTACTACCGTTGTTCATGTTTTGAGAAGCGTTTGCTACAACACTTGGTAGTCTTTCGTATTTGGATTGTTTGTAATTTATTTCGGCAGCATTTTGGGTAAGTGTCGCTTGTTTTACAGTTATATTATTTTCTACTGCGTAGGAAATACAATCTTGCAAACTCCATATTTTGGAAGTTTTTTCTTTTTCCTGTGCTGTTGTTATTGCAAATTGAAATAAGATCAGCATTATCAAAGCTATTTTTTTCATTTCTTTAAATTTTATGATTCAAAGGAATGAATTAGCACCGCTTTTATACGAAGGAACTAGAAGTCTGCAATGATTTTATATATTTTAAGGAAGATTTTATCGACGAGATTTTTATGTAAATTGAAAAAACAACATAGGTTTTTTTTAAAATGCAGCTTTCTGGTAGATAGTTTGTTAGTTGTTTTTTGATACAATTTAAGGACTCAATAAAATTTTTAAGGTCTTAGATAATGACTCAAATCGATGGAGTGAATCTGTTGAGGTGTATTTACAAAAGGTTTTCTTAGTGTGGCTTCGTTGGTGAGATAAAAAAGCTTACCGTCTTCGGTGGTAATGGCTTCTATTTGATGAAATGGTAAGGCAAGTTTGATTTTTCGTTTGTTGCCAGCGCAAATATCATCGTTTTGATAGTCATATAATAGGATTAGAAAGGGTTGGAGCATTTTAGAATAACCGCACAAAACAACACTTTTTTGAGAAGGCAAGGTGGTGGCACCTGTTATTAATCCATCAACATCAATTGTGATTTTTGGTTTTGCAATATGTTTTCCAGGTGTTTTGGGTAAGGAATAAATTGTTGTTTTTTCTTTTTTCCACTGTTTTGTAAACAGGTAAATATGATCGCGGACTACTACAAATGCTTCGCAATCAAAATCGGTTGAGTGAGGTTTTTTGGCAGAAAAATCTTTTTGATCTGGGTACGAAAAAGCAATGGTGTCAATGAGGGGGGAGTTGGAGTAAAAAGATTCTTTTTGAATTCTGAGTATCCTTAAATCTTTTCGGTTGCCACTATAATTGTTTCCAAAGTCTCCAATGTAAATGTAGGTGCTGTCTTGAGAAACATCTTCCCAATCTTCGCATTTTAATTTAGGAATAGTTACTTTTTTCTTGATGTTTCCTTTCTGGTCAAGTCCGTAAAATAATGGTTGAAAATGGTCATTGTGTGTCCAAAGCAAACCATCAAAAGAAAGTAAGCCCGATGTCCCTGTTATAGAATCACTTAGTTTTGCTGTAAAACTGGGTTG
Source organism: Flavobacterium adhaerens (assembly GCF_040045115.1). Lineage (NCBI taxonomy): Bacteria > Pseudomonadati > Bacteroidota > Flavobacteriia > Flavobacteriales > Flavobacteriaceae > Flavobacterium > Flavobacterium adhaerens. Next base: position 40,018 of record NZ_JBDLZX010000015.1, read on the forward strand.
TATTCTTGCAGACGAGTACCAGCATTTGCAATCGTTTACTGTAGCTTTTGGATCATAATTACTGGCAAATTTATCGATGCAACCCGAAATCTGACTATAAGAATTGGTTAGGAATACGAAAAAAAATAATAAAAATTTACTCATTTCAGGAACTAATAGAAATTCATGGCAAGATATTAAACAAAATGATGATGCACTATCATTTGGTTAGAATTTAAGGTGTTGATGAAAGAGGTGACTGATCTATATAGTTTTAATTTCTTTATATTTGAAGTAAGTTAGTGATTGTTTTCATCAAATTAATGTCAATTAGAATGAGCTTTATCAAACAAAAAGCATTAGTTGTTTTGCTACTAATTTCTTCGGTTTCTATGTTTTCTCAACGAATAGATTTTCGAAGTGAAGATTTGGATATGCAACAAATCTTAAGAGGAATTTTTGTAAAAAAAGATAGCATAAAAAAAGAAAATGATCAAAAAATTGCTTTTTCATTAATTCCAGCACCTGATATGAAAAGCTCTGAAAAGGGATTGGTTGTTTCGTTTGTAACTACTTTTTATGCAGATAGCAATCACGAAAAAACCAAAATGTCCGAAGTTTATTTTACTCCCACAACAAGTTTTACAGGTCAATATTCGTTCCCGATACAATCCTACATTTATACCAAGGATAATAAATACAATTTTATAGGGGATTATAGGTTTATGATTTATCCTCAATACACGTACGGTTTAGGAGGAAATAGCTCTAAGGAACCACAATCGGAGGTGTTCTACGAACAAATTCGTTTTTATCAATTTGTGAGCCGCAAAATAAAAGGTGATTTCCGACTAGGATTAGGGTTTCAGTTTGATGCTTATGAAAATATTTCCGAAGATTCAGAAATTGAGGAGCCAACTGATTTTGAACTGTATCAAAATGGTGATTTTTCTAATGAGATTTCTTCTGGTATAGCTTTTCAGGCTTTGTATGATTCCAGAAAAAATATTTTAAATCCAGATCAAGGGTATTATTTAGAGGTTGATTATCGCATCAATTCTAAAACTTTTGGAAGCGAATCGAATTGGAATTCAATTTATATTGATGCTAGGAAGTATCATTCATTTAGCCAAACCCGTCATAAAGTTTTAGCTTCAAGGATTTTTTATTGGTCTGTTTTTAACGGCACCCCACATTATTTAGACTTACCAAGTATCGGTTGGGATCGATATGGTAAAACAGGTAGAGGATTTACTCGTAACCGATATAGAAGTAATTCGTTGTTGTATTTGGAGTCAGAATATAGAACCGATATTACTAAGAACGGCTTTTTGGGAGCTGTAGTTTATGCTAATTATTCCTCGGTATCTGATATGAATACTTATAGGTTTAATAATTGGACTCCAGCAGTTGGAGCAGGATTAAGGATAAAATGGAACCGAATGAACAATTCAAATTTGGTTTTGGATTATGGATTGAGTAAAGATGATTGGACTTTTAGAGTAGCACTTTCGGAGAATTTTTAATTTTAAAGTATATCTTTGAAAAATGCAGTTATCCGTTATCATTCTCAATTATAATGTTCGCTATTTTCTGGAGCTTTGTTTGTTAAGTGTCGAAAGCGCTTTGAAAAACATAGATTCTGAAATTATAGTAGTCGATAATAATTCGCAAGATCAGAGTTGTGAAATGGTACAAAAGCGTTTTCCAAACGTCAAACTAATTCAGAATAATCAAAATGTTGGTTTTTCAAAAGGGAATAATGTAGGAGTGACCCAAGCCAAAGGGAATTATATTTGTATCTTAAATCCCGATACTGTTGTTGCAGAAGATACTTTTGAAAAAATTTTGACATTTGCTAATACTCAAAATGATCTTGGAGTTGTTGGGGTAAAGCTTATTGATGGAACGGGTAATTTTTTGCCTGAGAGCAAAAGAGGAGTACCGACTCCTTGGGTTGCTTTTACCAAAGTTCTAGGATTGTATCGTTTTTTTTCAAAATCGACACTATTTAATCAGTATTATGCGCAACATGTTTCCGAAAATGAAACGGCCGAGGTTGAAATATTGGTTGGCGCTTTTATGTTTTTAAAGAGAGATTTATATATCGAAGTCGGAGGTTTTGATGAAGATTGTTTTATGTATTCAGACGATATCGATTTGTCTTATACTATTTTACAAAAAGGAAAGAAGAATTATTATTTTCACGAAACAACAGTTATACATTATAAAGGAGAAAGCACAATAAAAGATGGAATGTATATGAAACGTTTCCAGGAGGCAATGGAGTTTTTTTATACCAAACATTTCAAAAGATCTTTTGTGTTTTCGGTATTCATGAAGATAGGGATAGTATTTTTTTCTTTGGTCAAAAGATTTCAAGGAAAAACTCAAAAGAAAACTAAGATTGAAAAATTTTTACTGGTTTCTGCATTAGAATCCTTAACAGAAATAATAACATTGGTTGTCCAAAAAAAGGTTGATTTTCTCAATTGGGAAGCAGAAAAAAAGGTAAATTTGCCTTCGAATTCAATAAGAAATGGATTGCAAGTTATTTTAGATAATGAATTTGTTTCCTTTAAAGAGTGTATCAGTTTTCACGAAAGGTTTACAAACAATAAGGTTACATTTAGGATAAAGCCTAAAGGAACCAATTATTTCATTGGAAGTGATTCTTCTAATAATTTAGGTGAAATTGTAAAAATCAGATAAAAATTGAATTTTGAATAATTTTAATTGATATTTTTGATTAATTTCGCAAACATATAATCAAAATCACCGTTTAGGTTAATAATATGGCAAAGTTTGAATTAAAGCTTCCTAAAATGGGAGAAAGTGTTGCGGAAGCAACCATTACAAATTGGTTAAAAGAAGTTGGAGATAAGATAGAGGCTGATGAGGCTGTTTTGGAAATCGCCACCGATAAGGTAGATTCTGAAGTGCCGTCTGAGGTGTCTGGTGTGCTTGTTGAAAAATTATTTGGAAAAGACGATTTGGTTCAAGTAGGACAAACTATTGCTATTATTGAAACAGAAGGGGATAATGATGATGTAAATGAAGAAGTTCCTGAAGGGGTATCTTTGGAGGTTGTACAGGAAATCGAAAAATCGGTTGAAGTTGCAAAAGGCTTGAGTGATAGTGAACAGGCGAAGCAAACTGTTACGACACCTGTAAGTTTTTTTGAAAGTGATAAGTTTTTTTCTCCATTGGTAAGAAATATTGCAAAAGAAGAAGGGGTTTCGTTGGCTGAGTTGGATAGTATTGCAGGGTCAGGAAAAGACGGACGTGTTACAAAAGACGATATTTTAGATTATATCAAAAACAGAGGAATTCATACAGCAGCAGTTCTTAATACTCCTGTAAAAAACATTGATGAGGTAAAAGCAGTTGAAACCGTAAATGTGGTTTCGGGTGATGATAATCAGGTGCAAACTGTTTCGCCAGTTTCAGTGAATGGTGGTGACGAGATTATCGAAATGGATAGAATGCGTAAGTTGATATCTGGTTATATGATGGCGTCTGTTCAAACTTCGGCACACGTACAATCGTTTATCGAGGTTGATGTTACTAATATTGTAAAATGGAGAGATAAAGTAAAAAATGCTTTCGAAAAAAGAGAAAATGAAAAGTTAACATTTACTCCAATTTTTATGGAAGCCGTTGCAAAAGCCTTGAGAGATTTCCCAGGTATGAATATTTCTGTACAAGGAGATTTTATTATCAAAAAGAAAAATATAAACCTTGGTATGGCAGCAGCTCTACCAAATGGTAATTTGATAGTGCCAGTTATAAAAAATGCAGATCAATTAAATTTGGTAGGCATGGCAAAAGCAGTAAATGATTTAGGAAACCGTGCAAAACAAGGGAAATTAAAGCCCGATGATACTCAAGGAGGAACATATACGGTTACCAATGTGGGAACTTTTGGTAGTGTTTTTGGGACACCAATTATTAATCAGCCACAGGTAGGAATATTGGCTTTGGGAGCAATTCGCAAGGTTCCTGCGGTTATCGAGACTCCCGATGGTGATTTTATAGGTATTCGTCAAAAAATGTTCTTATCGCATAGTTATGATCACCGTGTAGTTGATGGTGCGTTGGGAGGAAGCTTTGTAAAACGTGTAGCCGAATATCTGGAAGCATTTGATATAAATAGAGATTATTAATTTGAAAATAAATAGTATGCAAACCCGACACGATTTAAGTTGTCGGGTTTTCTTTTTTAAGGCGATTTTAGAATTGGATTTTATGTATTCAAGTCCAAATATTTATATTTGCATAAATTAAATTCAAAAAATGGAACTCAAACTCAATAAACCAATTTGTTTTTTCGATCTTGAAACTACAGGAATAGACATAGGAAAAGATAGAATTGTTGAAATATCAGTTTTCAAAGTTTTTCCAAACGGTAATAAAGAGAGTAAAACATGGTTGGTAAATCCAACAATTCCAATTCCTCCACAATCCTCGGCTATTCACGGGGTAACTAATGAAAAAGTGGCCAATGAACCTACTTTTAAAGAATTAGCTCCTCAAGTATATAATATGATAAAGGATAGTGATTTGGCTGGGTTCAATTCAGATCGTTTTGATATTCCGTTATTGGCTGAAGAGTTATTGAGAGCAGGAGTCGATTTTGATATGAAAAATAGAGTTTCTGTAGATGTACAGACAATTTTTCACAAAATGGAAGAGCGTACTTTGAGTGCAGCTTTAAAATTTTATTGCGGAAAAAGTCTAGAAAATGCACATTCGGCCGAAGCAGATACTATGGCAACCTACGAAATTTTAAAAGCACAATTAGATCGTTATCCCGAATTACAAAACGATATGAAGGTGTTGTCTGAATTTACAACTCGCAAAAAAATAGCTGATTTTGCAGGAATGATCGCTTTTGATGATGATGGTGAGGAAATATTTACTTTTGGAAAGCATAAAGGAGCTAAAGTTGATAAGGTTTTAGAATCAGAGCCAGGTTATTTTAGTTGGATTCAAAATGCTGATTTTCCTTTGTATACCAAAAAAGTTTTGACAGCAATTAAATTAAGAAAGTTAAATACAAAATAATAAGTAGTTAGTGATTGGTAATTAGTGAATGGTCTAAAAGATTCCGTGTTAATTACCAATCACAAATTACTAATTACTTAAAATATGAAAATAATCTGTGTAGGCAGGAATTATGCCAGTCATATAGAAGAATTAAAAAACGAACGCCCTTCAGAACCAGTGGTTTTTATGAAGCCTGACTCAGCTGTATTGTTGAAACAGCATCCCTTTGTAATTCCTGAATTTTCAGAAGATATTCATCATGAAATAGAATTGATAGTAAAAATCAATAAAGTTGGTAAGTATATCGAACCTAAATTTGCTCATAAATATTATGATGAAATTAGTGTTGGGATCGATTTTACAGCTAGAGATTTGCAAACTAAATTGAAAGAGAAAGGACTTCCGTGGGAAAAGGCCAAAGCGTTTGATGGTTCGGCAGTTATTGGAGATTTTTTGCCTAAAACTCAATTTGTTTCATTGGAAAGCATTACTTTTGAGCTGAAAAATAATAATGTCACTGTACAAGAAGGGAATTCTAATAGGATGTTGTGGAGTATTGATGAGCTGATTTCTTATGTTTCTCAGTTTTTTACTTTGAAAATTGGGGATATTATTTTTACGGGAACACCAGCAGGAGTGGCTGCTGTAAAACCTAATGATGTTTTAGAAGGATTTTTAGAAGGACAAAAACTATTTAGAATACAAGTTAAATAATGGCTATAAAATATAACCTAGCAAAAGTGTATGCACTTTCGGATAGTGATCCAGCTTTTGTGAATGAAATTTTGAATTTGTTTGTTACCGAAGTTCCTGAGGATTTGGCTCTTGTAGGAGAGGGTATAAAGAAAAAAGATTACAAACAGGCTTATGCGTATGCTCATAAATTGAAGCCAACTCTAGATTTGCTTGGGTTAAATGTAGCTTTCGAAGAAATTCTTCAAATTGAAGCTTGGACAAAAACCGAAGGGAAAAAGAAAGAAATCATAGAAACGTATAAAAGTGTTAAAACGCAAGTTAAGGATGCTATCAAAGAGATAAAAAAGGATTTTGATCTTTAAGAGATAGTTTGAAAATAGAAAACAACCTCACAATCTAACAGTTGGATACAACAATTGTTAGATTTTTTTATTTAAGGAAAAGATTGTATGAGAGCAGCAATTGTAACAATAGGAGATGAGATTTTAATAGGCCAGATTGTAGATACAAATTCTGGATTCATAGCTAAGGCATTTGATAAAATAGGGGTCGAAATTTATGAAATGCTTTCCATAAGTGATTCCAAAGAACATATTTTAAATACTTTTTCGCTACTTCAAAACACAGTTGATATTGTTGTTGTTACAGGAGGGTTGGGGCCAACCAAAGACGATGTGACTAAGAAAACATTTTGTGAGTATTTTGAAGACGAGCTTGTTGTTGATCAGGCCGTGTTGGCTCATGTGACTGAATTGATAGAGGGGTTTTATAAACGAACAATAACTCAGATTAATAAAGATCAGGCATTGGTTCCGTCAAAATGTACAGTATTGCATAATCAAGTAGGAACAGCTCCAGGGATGTGGATGAAAAAAGAAAATACTGTTTTTATTTCGCTTCCAGGTGTTCCTTTTGAAATGAAATATTTAGTTGAAAACGAAATCATTCCTAAAATTGTTCAAGAGTACGATCGCCCTTACATTTTACATAAAACAATTGTGACGCATGGAAGAGGGGAAAGCGCAGTGGCAGAGCAGATTGAATATTGGGAGAATAATTTGCCTGATTTTGTAAAATTGGCCTATTTGCCTTCGCCTGGAAGTGTTCGATTGAGGCTTTCAACAAGAGGGACAGATAAGGAAATGTTGGAAAGAGTAATTCAGGAAAATGTAAATTCGCTAACAGAAATAATAGGGGATATTATAGTTGGTTTTGATGAAGATGAAACCTTGGAGGTGGTTTTAGGAAGAGTATTAACCAAAAATAAATTTAGTTTGGCTACAGCCGAAAGCTGTACAGGAGGAAAAATTGCTGAGTTAATTGCTTCGGTTCCGGGAGCTTCTAATTATTTTAAAGGGAGTATAGTGGCTTATTCGACAGAGGTGAAACAAAAGGTGTTGGGAATTTCTGAAAATACAATACGCCAATATTCGGTTGTAAGTGCTGAAGTTGTTAAAGCTATGGCTTTAAATGTGAAAAACTTACTGAACACTGATTATGCTATAGCTACAACGGGTAATGCGGGGCCTACCAAAGGGGATTCGGATATCGAGGTAGGGACTGTTTTTATTGCTTTAGCAACACCAGATAAGGTTCTTGTTGAGGGGTTTAACTTTGGTCAACCTCGTGAAAAAGTGATAGATAGAGCAGTGATGAAAGGGATGGAAATGTTACTAAAAGAAATTTCAAAAAAAGAATAATATTTTTTTTGGTTAATAGGTTTATTTTCCTTTACTTTGCACCCTGATTTTGAATAACGATAAAAGATAAGTATAATGTCAAGAGTTTGTGACCTTACAGGTAAAAGAGCGATGGTAGGAAATAACGTTTCTCACGCTATGAACAAAACTAAGAGAAAGTTTTCTGTAAACTTAGTTAAAAAGCGTTTTTATCTTCCAGAAGAAGATAGATGGATTACTCTTAGAGTAGCAGCATCTACGATAAAAACAATTAATAAAAATGGAATCGCTGCTGTTTTGAAAAAAGCACAGTCAGAAGGATTTATTAAATAATCTTTTCCAAAATAAATATATAGCAAGATGGCAAAGAAAGGAAATAGAATCCAGGTAATTTTAGAATGTACTGAACACAAAGCTTCTGGTGTTGCGGGTACTTCAAGATATATAACTACTAAGAACAAAAAAAATACTCCAGATAGATTAGAGATTAAAAAATTTAATCCAATCTTGAAAAGAGTTACTGTTCATAAAGAAATTAAATAATAAAAATTTTTACTTAAAGTAAAAGTTTTAAAAAACATTAATCATGGCAAAGAAAACCGTAGCATCGTTACAAACATCTTCTAAGAGATTATCAAAAGCCATCAAAATGGTAAAATCTCCAGTAACTGGCGCATATACATTCGTAGAATCGATTATGGCTCCTGAAGAAGTTGATGAATTCTTGAAAAAGAAATAATCCTATTACAATTTATAGATAAGCTACTTTCTTTCGAAAGTAGCTTTTTTATTTTTTATATTTACATAAAATTTAAACAATCTTTGATGAGACTCTCTATTGGTTAGAAAATAGTTAGGTTTTAATAGATTTTTCAGGTTTAAGTTGATAATTGTAAAAATCCAAATCATAAAAACCCATTTTAAATGAGCTTTTTTAAAAAAATATTTTCTTCAGAGAAAAAAGATTCTGGGCTTAGTGAACAAGCTAAACAATCATTAGATAAAGGTCTAGAGAAAACAAAAACTTCTTTCTTTACCAAACTGACTAAAGCAGTTGCTGGGAAATCGAAAGTCGATGACGATGTTTTGGATAATCTGGAAGAGGTACTAGTTGCTTCGGATGTTGGGGTAAATACAACTCTAAAAATTATCAACCGAATTGAAAAACGTGTAGAGGCTGATAAATATCTGGGAACTGATGAATTAAATCAGATTTTAAGAGATGAAATCGCTGGACTTTTATCCGAAACAAATACAGGTGTTGCGACAGAATTTGTAATTCCAGTCGATACCAAGCCCTATGTTTTGATGGTGGTTGGAGTGAATGGTGTTGGTAAAACTACTACAATTGGTAAGTTGGCTTATCAATTTAAAAAAGCAGGTCATAAAGTAGTATTAGGGGCAGCGGATACTTTTCGTGCTGCTGCTATTGATCAGTTACAAATTTGGGCAGATAGAGTAGGTGTGCCAATAGTTAGACAAGAGATGGGGAGTGATCCTGCATCTGTAGCTTTTGATACACTTCAATCTGCAGTAGCTCAAAATGCAGATGTTGTTATAATTGACACAGCTGGACGTTTGCATAATAAAATTAACTTGATGAACGAACTTTCAAAAGTGAAGCGTGTAATGCAAAAAGTTGTTGGAGATGCTCCACATGATGTTATGTTGGTTTTAGATGGTTCTACTGGTCAAAATGCTTTTGAACAAGCGAAACAATTTACCGCTGCTACTGAAGTTTCTTGTTTGGCCGTTACTAAATTAGATGGTACTGCTAAAGGTGGTGTTGTTATTGGTATTTCAGATCAGTTTCAGATTCCCGTAAAATATATTGGTGTTGGAGAAGGGATTGAGGATTTGCAAGTCTTCAATAAGTATGAATTTGTTGATAGTTTCTTTAAATAATAATTATGATTTTTTCATTTTTTAAAAATGCCAGCCCAATATTTTTTTATTTTTTAAGTGTTGTGGCTTTTGTCTTGGCAAATGTTCTTAAAGAAACTACCATTACCTTGTATTATGTGTTGTTGATTGTTGGTTTGGTTTTATTCTTTTTAGGAATGTTGAGAAGAATTAAGCAAAGACCTAAATAAATTCAAAATGTATAAAATATGTAAAGCTCTATTATGGAGCTTTTTTTATTTTGTGCCTATAAATTATCTAAAAAGATTGATTTTTAAAGGGTTATGGTTGTTGGTTTTTGATAAGTTTATAGATAGAAAAAATAGTTTAGTTAGAAGTCTGTTTTTTTATTTCCTTTGGATTTTTTTAAGTTTAACTTTGTTGAATAAACTAATGGTATTGGTAAGGAGAAAGCCTAGTCCTGATAGAAGCGGCATCTCCCGATTTAGCAAAATAAGGCTTTTTTTGCCGTAGTTTTGCTAAATCGGGAATATAGCGGATAGCAGGATGAAGCTCCAAAAAATTAAAATAATATAGTATGAAAAAAATTATTAGTGTTTTACTGATAGCACTTTTGTTGGTGAGTTGTAAACAGAAAATTACTTCAGAAGATGTTGCTAAAATAAATGGATATTGGGAGATTGAAAAGGTAGTTTTTAAAGATGGTGAGACCAAAGAATACGGGATGAACGAATCGTTTGATTATTTTCAGGTTGGAAAAAATAATTCGGGAGTTCGAAAAAAAGTGATGCCACAATTGGATGGGACTTTCTTGGTTAACAATACATTTGAAAATGTTAAAATGCGATTTGTTGGAGACCAAACGTTTTTGGATTATAGTACCCCTTATATGAAATGGAGTGAGGAAGTATTGACTTTGACAGCTACCGAAATGGTGGTTTTAAATAAAGAAGAAAAAGAGTATCATTATAAAAAAGCAGAGCCTGTAAAGCTTGATGATTATGGCAAAAAGACTAAATAATCAAAGTAGTGTTGGAGATATTTTGAAGCAAATTATTGAGGTAAATAAACTTCAAGCAGGAATGGATGATATAGATGTGCGTGAGGCTTGGCGCAATTTGATGGGCAATGGAGTTAATAGTTATACCCAAAATGTAGTTCTGAAAGGCTCGACATTGTATGTTCAGTTAACATCGGCGGTTTTGCGTGAAGAATTAAGTCACGGAAAATCTAAAATCATCAAAATGATTAATGAAGAATTGCGTAGAGATGTGGTAAGGGATGTGGTACTTCGTTAATTGTTAGTTGTAATTATGGATTCTAAATTTAAATTTTTACCAATTGTTCTAATTTCATATTTAACGGTATTGCCAGTTTTGGTGATTTATCTTAGTTATACATCGCCAAAGGCAGGTATGGTTTTGCCTATTTTATTTTTGTTATTTGTTATCTCATTTTGGTTAACAGCAATTAGAACGAGGGCTTATAAAGTAAAGATTGATAATGAAGGTATAATTGTTAATCGTTATTTTGGTTTTGGTAAATCTAAAATGTACGATTTTAAAGAAATTGATAATTTTGTGAATTTATTTGAATCTGGAAAATTGGGAGTGTCTGAGTCAATTTTTATTATTAAAAATGAAAGAAGAATAGCGAGTATTTCTAGTTTTTATCATAGTAATTTTGAATTGTTAAAGAAAATTTTAGAGACTAAATTGGTTTATGGAGGTGAAATAAAAAACAATTTTAAAGAGGAAATCTCTGAAATAATCAAATAAAACAAAATCCCATTCAAGTGAATGGGATCTTTGTGAATTTGAGTTAACTTTTTTTAGTTTTTTACTGATTACTAAAAAGGGAAAACTGCTAACTTATTAAAATTGCTCTCTTCCAGCAAAGTGGAAAGCACTTTCGATAGCAGCGTTTTCGTCACTGTCTGAACCGTGAACGGCATTTTCTCCGATAGAAGTTGCGTAAGCTTTACGGATAGTTCCTTCAGCAGCTTCAGCAGGGTTGGTAGCTCCGATTAAAGTTCTGAAATCTTCAACTGCATTTTCTTTTTCTAAAATTGCAGCAACGATAGGTCCTCTTGACATAAATTCTACTAATTCTCCGTAGAATGGTCTTGCAGCATGAACAGCATAAAAAGCTTTGGCATCTGCTACTGTCAATTGTGTTAATTTCAAAGAAACGATTTTGAATCCACCGTTTGTAATCATTGCTAATATATTTCCGATGTGTCCGTTTGCAACAGCATCAGGTTTAATCATTGTAAAAGTTCTATTTGTAGCCATTTGTATATGTTTTAAAATTTTATGCAAAAATATACTTTTTTTACCGAATAAAATTAGAGAATTATCAGATTCATAATCAAAAACAATAGATTTTGGTATGTTGTTAGACTTTGAAGTACATTTTCTTTTTGTAGAAATAAGCTAAAACAAACGACCATAAGCCTACATATATAAGTGCAAATGTTAATGAAGAAGTCATAGGATTGCTAAAAAATGGCTTTACTCCAGCAACATATAGATAGTCTAAAAGATTAGTTTGGTGGTTTGGTATTTCTGGATTAGGAATCGAAATCATTGCCAAAGCTTGAGGGATAATTTGAGATAAGAAAAAGACAATCATCGGATTTACACCCCAAATTAGAAATAGTTTTGTTCCTTTCTTACAATCAAATATATCAATACAGTAATACAGAATAGACAATGTTACTGTAGCCAATCCCGCTGTGTATAACACGTAGGAACTTGTCCAAAGTGATTTGTTGATAGGGAAAGTAAAATTCCAAATTTGACCTAAACAAATAAGAATGATTCCGATAAGGAGCATTTTTTTTGCTTTTTCAGTTTTCAAAGCAGCACTATTGAGTAATTGTCCTATCAACAATCCAATTATTCCAGTAGCAATTGATGGAATAGTACTTAAAATCCCCTCAGGATCCCAGGTTTTAGAAGCTTCCCACATATGTCCGTTCAAGAAAAGATTGTCAAACCAAGCAGCTAGATTGGTTCCTTTTTCTAGGTTTGTAATTTCAAAACCAGGTGTAGGAACCAAAGTCATAAGTCCCCAATAACATAACAAAATTGTAATAGCAACTATAAGTTGGTTTTTTTGTGTTGTTTTTAGATATAAAAGGGAGGTGACAAAATAGACAATCCCAATACGTTGTAAAACACCTGGTAAACGAACGTTTTGATAGGCTTCGATTCCGCTGTAGGCGAGAATTATATAAATTACGAATATTGATATCGCCAAATATGTTTTTAACTTTGGATTAAAATTTCCCATGAGAGCATATCCGATTAAGGCTGTAATTGTTAATCGTCCGATTACCAATGGGATTCCTTCTAATCCGAAGAGTTGTATGTTTCCAAAAAAATTAAAAAATATCCCCAAACAAATCATACGCAATGAGCGCGTAAAAATTTTGTTGAAAGTCGAATTGTCATAAGTTTTGTTTGGCATTGCAAATGAGATAGCAACTCCCATAATAAAGACAAAAAAAGGAAAAACTAAGTCAGTTGGAGTGCATCCGTGCCATTCGGCATGCTGTAAAGGAGGGTAAATTGTAGCCCAGCTTCCTGGGTTGTTTACAATGGTCATTAACATAATAGTTAATCCTCTAAATACATCTAGAGAAATTAAGCGGTCTTTGGTCATGGGTTTTGGTTTTATAGTGGTTAATCATTTAGTACAATTCAATAATATTAAAGTTGTTAGCTAAAGGATTGAGTTGGTTCATTAATGTAGGGATTAATTGTTCTCCATTTTCTAAGTAAAATTCTGAGAAATTGACTTGACGCTCTTGTAAACTTTGGTTAGGGAACAATTCGTTTTGCAAGTCGATAACACGCTGTAACTCGTCATGGAATTTTCTTTTTTGAGCAATAAGTAGTCTTTTTTCAAGGTTTTCTAATCCCTTGATTTGTTTTACTTCTTGCGCTTTTACGGCACCCAAAAAAGATTTGTCAGTATGATTTGCAAGTTCTAACAATGTGTCAAATTGTTTTCGTAGAGCTGTTTTTTGTTCTTCAAAATCGATTGGATAATCGGATAATCGATTGGTGATTTGATTGATCAAATTGGCTTGTTTAGAGAACAAGTCGGCCCAGCTTAGATTTAAATTGTCAGCTTTTTTGTTGAATTTTTTGGTGGTTAGCAGAACAGAATTTCGTACTAATAACATTGGAAAAGTAACATTTACAGCATCAAAAAAGGATTTTAATTCTAGCCAGTATGCTATTTCTCCACCACCTCCGATGTAGCATAAATTGGGTAAAATTACTTCCTGATATAACGGACGCATTATCACGTTTGGGCTGAATTTTTCTGGATTACTTTCTAATAAAGATAGAATTTCAGCTTCGGTAAATTGAATTTGAGTATGATTGACTTTGTAAATTTCTCCCTGATTACTATCGGGATCCAAGATGATTCTTTTTCGTAAATTATCTTCGATATAAAATAAATTAATCTCTCTTGGATTTACTTGAACGCTATAGTCTTTTAGGTTTTTAATGGTTTCGGTTACAGATTTAAAAGAAGTTTGTCGAAGTAATTCATCTTTCAAATAAGGAATAAAAATACGCTTCAAATCTTTGTTATCTGCATCAATAATGACCAAGCCATATTCTCCAAAAAGAGAATTGGCTAGATGTCGAGTGGCATCGGTAAGATTGTTGTGTTTGATATATGAATCTTCAAACAGCTTTTTGATGGTTTCGGCATTGGTACTGTGACCGATTTCTTGAGTGAAAATTTTCAGAAAATCATCCAATCCATCCGTTGATAATCGTCCAACGGGACCAGCACTTTCTTTGTTCCAGTGGAATTTTTTTCCTTTAAAACTAAAATAATTGATTTCCTCAAAGTCATGGTCTTCGGTCGCCATCCAATATACAGGAACAAAGTTATATTCTGGGTATTTGGACTTTAATTCATTGGAAAGATTGATGGTCGAAATGATTTTGTATAAAAAATACAATGGTCCACTAAACAGGTTTAATTGATGTCCAGTTGTAACTGTAAAAGTGTTTGGACTGTTTAATTGTTTAATGTTGTTTAATGTTTCAGGAGAAACGTTTAAGTTCGAATACTGCTGCTCTAAAACAGAAACTAGAATTTGTCTTTTGTTGGTAGTGTTAAAATTTGCCTTTTTCTCTTCGATTTGTGCTTCAAAGTTTTCGAGAGAGGGAAATCGATTGTATAGAGAGGTTAATTCGTTTTTTTGATTCAAATAATCGTTCATCAATGAAGTGAAATATCCTGAGTTTTGATAGCTAATACAGTCGGTTGGCATAATTTTTTTATTTGGTAGCTGTAAATTTAATGAAAATATATAGTTTAAAAAGCTTTTAACGATAGCTTAAGATTTGTTTTTATTTTATGTCTTAATAGTATTAAAGTTGTTTTTTTGATAGTCCAAGTTGTAACGAAATTTTAAAATATGTTTTTGTTTAATTTGTTAAAAATATAAAAGGTATTGAAACTAATTTTTCTAAGAGTGCATTTTTAACAACGAAAGTTTATTTTTGCAATCAAAAAAAAGAATAGTTATTTTATGGAAAATAATCAAAAACCAAAGAACTCGTTAAAACATGTTCTTTTTGGGAGCTTAATTGGTACCACAATCGAATTTTTTGACTTTTATATTTATGCCAATGCAGCAGTATTGGTGTTCCCACAATTGTTTTTTCCAGGTGCCGATAAAACAATGGCAACTTTAGAATCTTTAGCAACATTTTCGATAGCTTTTTTATCGCGTCCATTGGGTTCGGCCTTTTTTGGACATTATGGAGATAAAATTGGTCGAAAGTTTACGTTGGTTGCAGCCTTATTAACAATGGGGATTTCAACAGTTGCTATAGGTTTTTTACCGAGTTATGCTAGTATCGGAGTTTTAGCACCTATGTTATTGATGTTATGCCGATTTGGACAAGGTGTTGGACTTGGAGGCGAGTGGGGAGGAGCGGTTTTGCTCGCTATCGAGAATGCACCACCACACAAACGCGCTTGGTACGGAATGTTTCCGCAGTTGGGAGCACCGATAGGATTACTACTTTCTGGAGGGACATTTTTGATATTGACCGATTCTATGAGTTCGGATGATTTTATGAATTACGGTTGGCGAATTCCATTTATTGCTAGTTCTCTTTTGGTTATAGTAGGGTTTTATATTCGAACAAAAATAGGCGAAACACCTTCCTTTGAAAATTCGAAAAAAGAACATGAAGAAGTAAAAGTCCCTTTTTTAACTTTGATAAAATCGTATAAAAACCAATTAGTTTTTGGTACTCTGGCAGCGATTACAACTTTCTTGGTTTTTTATCTAATGACCGTTTTTATGCTGAATTGGAATACCAAAAATTCAGGTTTTTCTAATCGTGATGCACTTTTAATCCAATTGTTTTCGGTTTTGTTTTTTGCCATTTTTATTCCAATATCAGCTTTGGCAGCCGATAAAATTGGGCGTCGTAAAATGTTGCTTTACACTACAATCGTAATAGCCGTTTTTGGTTTTTCGTTTCCGTTCTTTTTGGGTTCAGGAAACACATTTCTAATAACAGCTTTTATGTGTCTTGGAATGTCGTTAATGGGATTTATTTACGGACCTTTAGGAACTTTTCTTTCAGAGTTGTTCCCAACGGCAGTTCGTTACTCTGGTGCTTCTTTAACTTTTAATATGGCAGGGATATTGGGTGCTGCATTTGCACCAATGGCGGCAATTTGGCTAGCCGATAAGTACGGTATTGGAGCTGTAGGAATGTATCTTACGATTGCCGCTTTTATTTCGTTAATTTCTCTGCTGGTAATCAACAAGCAGGAGCATAAGTTTTAAGTCTTTCACAAACTTTATAAAATGGATATCAATGAAAATTGTTATCCATTTTTTTTGCAAATTTAAAAAGTATTTAGATATTTGTCTAAATATATAAATGTTTTAAAAAATGAATGCTGTATTTAAAGCATTGAACGATGCTACAAGAAGGGAAATTCTGGAGCTTTTAAAACAAAAAGATTTAACTGCTGGAGAAATTGCTGATGCTTTTCATATCTCGAAGCCAAGTATCTCGCATCATTTGGATCTTTTGAAACGAGCTGATTTGATTACTTCCGAGAAAAAAGGGCAATTTATCACTTACTCTATAAATACGACCATTATGGAAGATGTCTTGCAATGGATACTAACCTTTAAAAAATAAAAAATGAATTTTGAATTAAAAAAAGAACTTCCTTTAGTTGGAATAATTTTATTGCCTTTTATTTATTTAGCTTTTATTTGGAATACTTTACCAGAAAAAGTTCCCACTCACTGGAGTATCAAAGGCGATATTGACCATTGGGGAGACAAGACATTTTTGATCGGAGTACCTTTTATGTTTCCTGTTTTTGTATATGTTCTGTTTTTGATTATTCCAAAAATTGACCCTAAAAAGAGAATTGCATTGATGGGAAGGAAGTTTGATCAAATCAAGTTTATAGTCGTTTTGTTTGCTTCTGTGCTGGCATTGTTTGTTATTTATTGTTCTAAAAGTTTATCTTTTTCGAGTCCCAATTTTGTTTTTGTTTTAATCGGAATATTGTTTATCGCAATGGGAAATTATTTCAAAGTGATTCAGCCTAATTATTTTTTAGGTATTCGTACACCTTGGACTTTAGAGAATAATGAAGTATGGAAATTAACGCATGTTTTTGCTGGAAAACTTTGGCTTATAGGTGGATCACTTATCGTATTAGGAGCATTGTTATTCGAAGCTGAATTTCTAGGGACAGTCTTTATAGTGTTTGTTACTATTTTGGCTTTTATTCCGATGGTGTATTCCTATATTGTATTTAAGGAGATAGAAAAAAGAGATAAGATTTCTAATTAGTTTGTAGGTTAATTTAAATTTTTATGAAATGAAAAAAATAGTATTTGTTTTAATGACAATTTTGGTTTCCTTGAATGCATTTGCACAAGATATAACAGGGCAGTGGAATGGTTTCTTGAAAGTTCCAGGAGGGCAATTGCGATTGGAGTTTAATATCATTAAAAATGATAAAGGCTATAGTGCCACGATGGACAGTCCAGATCAAGGCGCAAGAGACATTCCGATTACGACAACGAGTTTTGAAAGCAACATTTTGAAATTAGAGATTCCGAGTGCCAGAATTGTTTATGAAGGAGAGTTGAATCCACATAATGTGGTTATAGGGACTTTTACGCAAAGTGGTCAATCTTTTCCATTGGATTTATCGAGAGAAAAGTTGGTTAAAGAGGTTGCCAAAAGACCTCAAGAGCCCAAAGAACCATTTCCGTATTATACCGAAGAGGTAACTTTTGAGAATAAAATAGATAAGATTGTTTTATCAGGAACATTGAGTTTGCCCAAGAAAGAGGGCAAGTTCCCTGCTGTGATTCTTATTAGTGGTAGTGGCCCTCAGGATCGAAATGAAGAGCTCTTTGGGCATAAACCATTTTTGGTTTTGGCTGATTATTTGACTCAAAAAGGAATCGCTGTACTTCGTTTTGATGATCGCGGAACTGCTAAATCTACTGGAGAGTTTAAAACCGCAACGACTTTTGATTTTGCTACTGATGTTCAGGCTGGAATTGCATATTTGCAAAGCCGAAGAGAGATCGATAAAACCAAGATTGGGCTTGTTGGACATAGCGAAGGAGGAATCATTGCACCGCTTGTAGCGGAAAATTCAAAGGAGATTGATTTTGTAGTACTCTTGGCAGGTTCAGGTCTACGTGGCGATCAATTGTTGCTTTTGCAAAAAGAAATGCTCGAAAGACAAATGGGAGTTTCAGAAAATGAGATTCAAAAATCGAAAGAAATTTTTAAAGGAGCATATGATGTTATTGTGAATTCTGATGCGAGTCAGGACGTGATCAAAAGTAAAATTTCAACCTATTTGAATCAAAAATTGGAAAACACATTAAGTGGAGATCAAATTAAAGTGTTGGCAGGAAGTGTTACAACGCCTTGGATGATTGGTTTTGTAAAATTGGATCCAGCAGTTGCTTTGGAAAAAGTAAAATGCCCCGTTTTGGCACTTAATGGAGAAAAGGATTTACAAGTTCCTCCAAATGAAAATTTAGAAGCTATAAAAAATGCCTTGGCCAAAGGCGGAAATAAATATATAACCATTAAAAAACTATCAACCCTAAACCATTTATTTCAAGAATGCGAAACAGGTTCGCCCAATGAATATGCTACTATCGAACAGACTTTTTCGCCAATAGCTTTAGAAGAAATTTCGAGTTGGATTTTGAAACAGATAAAGTAACAGGAAGTTTTTGAAAAAAAAATATACAAACTAAGTCCGTAAAACAAAATGGTGTTTTACGGACTTTTGTTTTTTGTTGTTTTTATCTTTTCAAACTAAAATGGCTTTTGAATTGAGCACCGTTAGCACGGGTTACCACAAACCAATAATCTGAAGAAGGTAAAGGGTAACCATTAAGAGTTCCGTCCCAAGAAGAATCAATCCTTAGTACTTTTATTAATTTCCCAAATCGGTCAAAAATTCTTATTTCGGTGTTTGGTTTTAAATAAGCAAAATCAATTGTCCAGGTATCGTTATATCCATCTCCGTTTGGAGTAAAGAATTTTGGATAAGGTAGTTCTTCTGTAAAATTGATGCAGTCAGCTGATCTTGCTTCTTGAATTTGGATTGTTATAGGGGTTCTTTCACTTTCACAATTAGAATTGGTTTGCGAAGCATAATAGGTAATTCCGTTTTCAAGAAGAGTCGATTCAGATAAATTTATTCCTTCTGTTTGAGCATCGTACCATTTAATATTTTGCCCGTCAATTTTAATATTACTTATTGAAGCATTTTTTTGTATACAAAATACCTGTGGAGAATCAGTAATAGGGTTTTGAGTATCTTGAATTTTTACACTAAGGGCAAGTCTTTGACTCTCACAATTGTTTAATGTCTGTGATGCGTAATAAGTGTTATTTTGTAATAAATCTGTACTATTTAAAATATTTCCATTCGTTGCTGAATCGTACCATTTCAACTCTGTTCCAGTTATGTTTAAATCAGTTATTGTTGCATTTTCATCGATACAAAATTGTTGAATGGTATTGGCAGTTGGCAAAGCCGTATCATTGATTTGAATTGAAACGGCTATTCTGTCACTTTCGCAACCAATAGTTTGAGAGGCATAATAGGTTTTGTTATTTTCTAATAGAGTAGTTGTTGCTAAAGATATAGTTGCTACATTAGAATCGTACCATTTGATATTTTGTCCAACAATTTGAATGTTATTTAAAGTAGCATTTTCATTTTTGCAGAAAGATTGATTTCTGTTTGCAGTTGGAGCAGAAGGTGTATTTACAACAGAAACGGTAATTCCAAATATTGGACTTTCGCAATTATTTTCTGTTTGAGAAGCATAATAGGTGCGTCCATTCACAAGATTTGTGGTTTCAGGTAATAAATTGCCATTACTTATTGCATCATACCATTTTATATTTTGTCCAGTAACTACAATATTAGCAATTGTTGGATTTTGTGCTGAACAAAAAGATTGGCTAACATTTCCTGTTGGTGGAGCAGTATTAACAATAACTACAGTGATTTTTTTAGTGTCATCGCAACTGCCTGTTCCAGTAATTAAACAATTATATTCTCCACTATTAGCTATAGTTACATTTGCAATTGTTGGATTTTGTTCTGTTGATGTAAATCCGTTTGGACCTGTCCATAAATAATTAGTTCCTCCTGATGCTTTGAGTTCTAAAGTATTGCCAATGCAGATGGGGGAGTTGCTTGTTATTACAGGATTTGATGAAGGTTCAGAATCCTGAAATTTCATTAAAAATCCCTGAGGACTATCATTAGGAATCTCAATATAAGCCCCTGGACTTGTGATATTATTATCTGGTGAACTGTTAAAATCATTTCCGGTAACAAAAAAATTATTTGTTCCCTCGCTTAAGATTATAGGATCACGAATAAGACTTGTTTTTCCAAAATAAGTTCCCCATAACTTTTGACAATTTTCATCTAATTTTATAATGAATCCAGAAAATGTTGAGTTTACAGGATTATAAGAATTAGAACATGCGATATCAAATCCATAGGTAGATTGTCCAGTAATGAAAATTTCATTATCATTTTTAGGGTAAATAGATGTAACTGCACCTTGGGAATAACTTAACCAAATTAATTTTTGCTGGGTTAAGCTGAATTTTGCAAAATAAGTACTTCGAACTGTCACCTTCATTGTAGATTCAAAAACATTTGGAGTTGAAATATTATTGTTCTCCGTTTGTCCTGTTATGTACAAATTATCTCCATATATTTTACCATTATATATCCAGTCACTATTGATATCTCCAAAGTACGTACTCCAAATTCTTTGCCCGTTTGGACTGAATTTTACTATCATTCCATCTCCTGCGGAGGATAAATTTTCTAAATGATAATTAGGTTGGTATGAATTAGGAGATGCAATGTCGGTTTCACTAAGAGTATAACCAACCAATATGATATTTCCATCTTTATCTATTGATGAATCTTCAAAAGAATCATCTTTTTCTCCTCCAAAATAAGTTCCCCAAATTCTATTTCCATTTGCGTCAAATTTTGCTAAAAAACCATCAAAACTATTATTATCAATTCTTGTTTCTTTGAAAGAATTTGGAGTTGAAATGAAATCATCGCTTGTAGTTGTGCCCGAAAGATAGATGTAATTTTGATTATCAGATGTGACAGTGTTGGCAAAAGTCATTCCATTATCATTTCCATAATAGGTAGCCCATTGCCTGATACCATTTGAATTTAATTTCCCTAAAAACATTTCAGAATAAAATCCCGATTTATTTTCTTTAAAAGAACCTACAGTAGAAATATTATTTGAGCTATTAGAATTTCCACAAAAAATGAGATCTTTATTATTGGATACTTTTACAGATTTAATATCATCGTCTCGATCTCCACCATAATAAGTTGCCCATATTCTATTTCCATTGGCATCAAACTTTGCGATATATCCGTCCCAAGTAATTAGCCCAGGATATTTAACAAAACCTGCTGAAGACTGATGAGATCCTAATGTTGCGATAGTTGTAGTACTGGCAGTTTTGCCTGCAAAATAAATATTTCCGAGGTCATCCTTATCTATTGTATTTGATTCTGTCCAATCTTCTCCTCCATAAAAAGTTCCCCAAAGTCTAGTTGGCACGGGATCAATAATCATAGTTTTATCAGAAACATTATTTGGTGAATAAAACCCATAAACATCTTTCTTAATCTTAATATATCCAACCTCAATCTCCTTTTTACTTCCTCGATCTTCAATCCAGCTGGCGGGAAGTGTTTCTTCCATTTTTCCAAAGCGAACATTCATTTGGATTTTATTATCAACCAAATCCGTTTCTGCGCCATTAAATTTTAATTGAATATCAGAGATTTTTCCCTGAGGATGAATTACAAAATTGTATTCAACTGTCTTTTTAGGATCATCTGGAATTGTAAAAACAACATCAATATTTGGGTAAATATTTTTATAAGTAACATTTTTGTATTGATGAACATTAGTAATTCCTTCTGGTTTATTGGCTACATTATAATAGTTATCAAAGTCCTTTGATTTTTGTTCAGCAACTAACTCAACTTTTGAATTTGAGTTTACAAAATCAATATCAATTCGATGAAAAGTGTATTCCAATTTAAAATCAGGCTCTTTTTCTTTTTGGTTATTATGAAAATGTGAAGACTCTTCTCTGGGATTTCTCGGGTCTTTTATTTCTGTTTTTTTAACTTCATAAACATCATACGAAAAACCACTTTTTCTTAATTGAACATTAAGTCCGTTAGTATTTAACAGATATTTTACAGCTGTATTAGATTTTCCTTTTTGGTCTATAATCTGACCTTTATTTTCTTTAAAACCAATAGATTGATTTTTGGTTTGAGAGAATGATTGGATAGTAATTAACAAAAATAATAAAAGTAATTGTTGTTTCATTTGAATAATTTGGTTGTGGCAAATGTAATTAAATATCTACAAAATAAAATTTAAAAAAGGAAACTTAACTGAATAAAATCTTTTCACAAAAAGTCTCTAAATATCCCTTAATTTTGCAAAAAAATATTCCTCTTGAAAACTAAACTTTTCCTTATCACGCCACCCTTTACACAACTGAATACACCGTATCCAGCGACAGCATATATTAAGGGGTTTTTGAATACCAAAAAAATCGAATCGGTTCAGGCTGATTTGGGAATAGAAGTGATTTTGAAAGTGTTTTCGAAAGAAGGTTTAACACATTTATTTGAAGCAAAGACCCATCAACCATTAACTGACAA
The DNA here is from genome assembly GCF_040045115.1 of Flavobacterium adhaerens. Lineage (NCBI taxonomy): Bacteria > Pseudomonadati > Bacteroidota > Flavobacteriia > Flavobacteriales > Flavobacteriaceae > Flavobacterium > Flavobacterium adhaerens. The sequence continues at coordinate 62,607 of NZ_JBDLZX010000015.1, forward strand.
CTCCAAAAGAATTTTTGCTCTAAAAGACGAATACATCAAAACTATCGATTCTGTTATTCTTTTTTTGCAAGGAAAAAATCCAACCTTGGCACTACAAATATGTCAGGAAGATTTCTTGCCCGAAGCTTCTCGTTTTGCGCAGTTGGAAGAATTGGATTGGGCTTTTGGGACAATGGGAACTCAGGACAAAGCCAAACATTTGGCGACTTTGTATCTTGAAGATATTTCGGATTTTATTGTAGAATGTGTCGATGAAAATTTTGGTTTTAGTCGTTACGCCGAAAGATTGGGACGATCTGCCAACTCGTTTGACGAATTGTATGCAACTTTACTAAAAGAACCTACCTATTTTGATGAGATTCTTTTCTCTATTTTAAAAGAAAAAATCGATACGATACAACCCAATTTATTCTTGATTTCGGTTCCATTTCCTGGGAATTTATATTCGGCTTTTCGTTCGGCACAATGGGTAAAAAAATACCATCCCGAAATTAAAATCTCCATGGGTGGCGGTTTCCCTAATACCGAATTGCGTTCGCTTTCAGATAAACGTGTTTTTGAGTTTTTTGATTATATAACATTAGACGATGGCGAATTGCCTATTGAAGAGTTAATTTTCAATTTGGAAAATCCAAATTACGATACTTACAAGAGAACTTTTTTGTTAGAAAATGGTCAAGTAGTTTACAAAAACAATTCTACGAAACACGATTATAAGCAATCTCAAGTTGGAACTCCAGATTATTCAGATTTGCCTTTGGATAAATACATTTCGGTTATCGAAATTGTAAACCCGATGCATCGAATGTGGAGCGACGGACGCTGGAATAAACTGACGATGGCGCACGGTTGTTATTGGGGAAAATGTACGTTCTGTGATATTTCTCTAGATTATATAAAGGTGTACGAACCTGTCGCGGCTAGTTTGCTTTGTGATAGAATGGAAGAATTAATTGAGCAAACAGGTCAAAACGGTTTTCATTTTGTCGATGAAGCAGCACCACCAGCTTTGATGAGGGCTTTGGCACTAGAAATCCTTCGCAGGAAGTTATCTGTGACTTGGTGGACAAATATTCGTTTTGAAAAAAGCTTTTCAAAAGATTTATGTTTACTCTTAAAAGCTTCAGGTTGTATTGCCGTTTCTGGTGGACTCGAAGTGGCTTCGGATCGCTTGTTGAAGCTCATCGATAAAGGAGTTACTGTAGAACAAGTTGCGAAAGTTACCCGAAATTTTACTGAATCGGGAATCATGGTGCATGCTTATTTAATGTATGGCTATCCAACACAAACTATTCAGGAAACAGTAGATAGCCTGGAAATGGTGCGTCAACTCTTTGAAGCTGGAGTTTTGCAATCGGGTTTTTGGCATCAATTTGCGATGACTGCTCACAGTCCAGTAGGGATGTATCCAGAGCAATTTGGAGCTGTAAAAGAAACTGAAGCTATTGGGACTTTTGCAAATAATGACATAAATTTTGTTGATAAAACAGGAATCAATCACGATAAATTTAGTTTTGGGCTCAAGAAATCATTATTCAATTTTATGCACGGAATGTGTTTTGATTATGAGTTGCAAGAATGGTTCGATTTCAAAATTCCAAGAACCAAAATCCACCCCGATTTTATTTTTGATGCATTACAGGATGACAATCATTTCAATATCAAACCAACTGCAAAAATGGTCTGGCTTGGCGGAAAACCAGACGTTGAATATTTTATAAAAACCAAAAAAGGAAAGAGTTGGGAAATGTCTGCCTTGACTTTTCACGATAAAAAGCAAAGTTTTACCATCCAAACCAATAAAAATGAAGCCGAATGGCTGGTTCAAATGCTAGAGAAACTTTCGGTTTCAAACACAAAAAACTTCTCTTTTCAAGAAATAAAATCCAATTTTGAAACCAATCTAGAGGATTTCGAATTGTTTTGGTATTCTAAACCAGTCAATACTTTACGGGAATTTGGTTTGTTGGTTTTATAGAACTTTCAAAAATAGCTTTTTTTAGGAGCAAAACAATAAGCATTTTTGGAGGCAAAGTTCCTGCTCTCCGTTTCAATTTTATTGCCCGAACACCGGGCAATAAAGATTTTCACTTCGATCAGGGCTAATGATCGGCAAATTGCAAGTTTGCTTAGATCCTTTTCTTAGACAAAATTTGTCAGTTTATAAGCTCAAAATATCTTCTTTTGAGTCAAAAAAATAGTATTTTTATTAAAAATATTGACCACTTATGAAACTATGTTCCAAATTAATAATGCTGCTACTTTTAGTAATTACAACTTCATGTAATAAAACTAAGGAAACAATAATTCTTAAAAAACCAGTCATAGTAGAGAATACAGAAATTCGTATTTTGATCGACAGTAATGCTATTTCAAAATTTTATGAAAACTATCCTAAGTTGATTGCTTTTCAAACCGAAGTGTTTGATTTGTATAAAAAACAAAGTTCAAGTCAATTGTGGTTAGACAATAAAGGTGTAATAGAATTTGGAAATACCTTATTCGACAAATACCGTGGCCTAGACAATGAGGGGCTGAAAACCAATTTCCCTTATAACGAAAAAATCAATCTAATTTTTGAACGTTTTCACGATAATAAATTATCGCAAGTAGAGACCGATTTAATGATTACCAATCTATATTTTTACTATACTTCCAAAGTATATCAAGGAGTTGATGAAAAAACAACCACATCTTTAGAATGGCTTCTCCCTCGTAAAAAAATAAATTTTAAGATTTTTTCCGATTCTATTTTTCACGAATCGGTATTGAGTGACAAAGGGAATAAAAAAATGTTTAGTCAATACTATAAACTAAAAGAGGTTTTAAATAAATACAAAAAAATTGAAGCCAGCGGAGGTTGGAAAAACATCGAGGTACCAGCAGATTTTAAGAGTTTTAAAGTGGGCGATTCAGCCGATGCCATTTTGCAAATCAGAGACCGATTGTTTATAACTGGAGAATTAAAAGAAAATACTAAAAGTCCAATTTGCGACACAGTTTTGATGGCCGCAGTCAAAGACTTTCAAATTCATCACGCAAATATTTTTAATAAGACCATTTTGCCAGCACATATTGCCGAAATGAATGTTACGGTAGCCGAAAGAATTAAAACAATAATCGTCAATATGGAACGTTGTCGATGGATAGATCCTGAACTCGAAAAGGATAAAGAATATTTAGAAATCAATATTCCAGAATTCAAATTGTATTTAATTCGAGATGGAGAAATTAGTTTTGTATCGCCAGTAGTTGTCGGAAAAGCCATGACTCAAACAGTTATATTCAGCGGAATGATGCGATATATTGTTTTTAGTCCGTATTGGGTAGTACCGCAAAGTATTATTAATAGTGAAATTAAGCCAGGAATGGCCAAGGATAAAAATTATTTGGCTAAGAAAAACTTAGAATGGAATAAAGGACAAGTACGTCAGTTGCCAGGTAAGAACAACTCATTGGGGCTAGTAAAATTTTTGTTCCCTAATTCTAATAATATTTATCTGCATGATACTCCTGCCAAAAGTCTATTTGAGAGAGAATCTAGGGCTTTTAGCCACGGTTGTGTTCGTGTAGGAAAACCCAGAGAATTAGCTATCGAACTTTTAAAAGATGATCCCAAATGGACTCCAGAGCGAATAGATGAGGCTATGCATGCAGGGAAAGAAAAGTGGCACACGCTCAAGAACAAAGTCCCTGTTTATATTGGTTATTTTACAGCCTGGGTGGATAGAGAGGGGAATATGAACTTTTATAACGACATCTATCAAAGAGATGAAAGCTTACTCAAGTTGCTAATAGAAGAATAAAACAGTTTTCCCGTTTTATATCTATTAGTTATAATCCAATTCCTGAGGAGTTTTGCTAAAAAAATAGTCACCTAATAGCGTATTGATTGTTAATCATTATAAGTTTTGTTAAGAAAATAATTATAAAGCAAATATTTCTCTTCTAAAATGATTTCTTAATTAAAAATGGTGTTTTTTTATTATAATTTGACATTATAGTATCTTTTATCAAGTTTTAGAATATATAATTTTGTGTCTTGCAATTTAATTTTTAGACCAAAGTTGTATATGAAAGTAGAAAGGTACTTACTCTTTTTTTTGTTAATTTCTTTTTTTGCAAATGCGCAGCAAACATTATTTGTGCATGCTGGTAGAGTTGAACCTCTTGCAGACAATAAAGTAATTCTCATCGGTTCAGCATCGTCTGTTTCTTTTGATTTTGAAGGAGATAATTGTGCTATTTCATTACAAAGTATTGATACACATGAGCATCAAAATTATGTGGTTTTAGAACTTGATGGCGAATATTTAGGACGAGTAAGAGTTGAGAAAGGTGAATTAAAATCCTACCCTGTTTCTGTTTTAAAGAAAAAGAAAAAACACCATTTGGCTATTTATAAAGCAACTGAGGCCGCCAATGGAGGTGTTTTATTTGCAGGAACTACTGCAAAAGTTGTTGAAAGTTCCATTCCCCAGAATAAAAAGAAAATAGAACTTATTGGAGATTCCATTACTTGTGGTTTTGGCAATGATCTTTCCTCTATTCCTTGCGGAAGCGGAGATTGGTACGATCAACACAATGCGTATTGGGCATACGGACCAATAGTATCGAGAGCTTTGAATACTGATTTTGTATTGAGTTCAGTTTCTGGTTACGGGATGTATCGCAATTGGAATGATGAGCATTCCAACGAACCCATAATCCCTGATGTTTACGAAAATTTGTATTTAAATAAAGATACTTCAAAACCTTATGATTTTGCTTTTCAGCCAGATTTAGTAAGTATTTGTTTGGGCACAAATGACCTATCGGATGGAGACGGAAAAAAAGAAAGACTACCTTTTAATGAAGAGAAATATGTTTCTAATTATATCAATTTTATTAAGGTAGTTTATAAACATGCTCCGAACACAAGAATTATTTTATTGACTAGTCCAATGGTTTCGGGCGAAAAAAATAAAACCTTGATACAATGTCTAAAAAAAATAATACAAGCTTTTGAAGATGATAAAGAGCATAAGCCAATTGCGTTATTCGAATTTAAACCGATGTCGCCAAAAGGTTGCGGTTATCATCCCGATATCGAAGATGATAAAGTTATGGCGGCACAATTAATCCCCGTTTTTAAAAAGTTGCTCCATGAGAAATAATAGAATTGTAGTTATTCTTGCATTGATTCTGGTTAGTACAACTGCTTTTGCCAATGTTACCCTTCCAAATATTTTCTCAGACAATATGGTTTTACAACGTAATTCTGAAGTAAAAATTTGGGGATGGGCGAATCCACAGGAAGAAATTGGAGTTACACCGAGCTGGAACAATCAAACTTATACAGTAAAAACTACCAATCAGGCTAAGTGGGAAATCGTAATTCCAACCCCAAAAGAGGGTGGTCCCTATACGATTTCGCTCAAAGGCTATAACGAAGTGATTTTGAAAAACATTTTGATTGGCGAAGTTTGGGTTTGTTCGGGGCAATCGAATATGGAAATGTCAGCCAGTTGGGGAATTGAGAATGGTGATGAAGCCGTAAGAAATGCCACAAATCCGAATATCAGATTGTTTTTGGTATCTAAATCGACTGCGACTGCTCCGCAAAATAATCTTTTTGGAAGTTGGACAACCTGCACACCCGAGACGATGAAATATTTTAGTGCTGTAGGGTATTTTTTTGGTAAACGCTTAACGGAAGAGTTAAAAAACGTACCCATTGGATTGATTTCCTCGAATTGGGGAGGAACACCAGCAGAAATTTGGACACCAGCGGATGTGATTCAAAACGATCCAGTATTATTGGAAGCTGCTAAAACCAGAAAAGAAGAAAGTTATGGTCCTAATCAACCAGGGCGTGCTTTTAATGCTATGATTTCACCAATGATTGGTTTCAAAATAGCTGGGGTTTTGTGGTACCAAGGCGAAAGCAATGTTGGTTCTACGGTTTATGATAAAACCCTTTCGGCTTTGATTACTTCTTGGCGAAAATTATGGGAATATGACTTTCCGTTTTATTTTGTTCAGATTGCTCCTTACAAATATGGAGAAGATCATTTTAGCGGATCGATTATTCGTGATGCTCAACGCAAAGTATTACAAGAGGTTCCTAATGTTGGCATGGTAGTTACCAGCGATATTTCGCCTATTGATGATATACATCCTAAGGATAAAAAATCGGTGGGAATTCGTTTGGCTAATTTGGCTTTAACAAATACCTATAAAGTGAATGCAGCTCTTGTAAACGGCCCTCTTTTTAAAGGAATTAAAATAGACAAGAATAAAGTTGTGGTTGCATTTGATAATAATGAGGGTTTGTATTTTAAGGATAAAAAAGCTGACTTATTTGAAATTGCCGGTGCTGATAATGTATTTTACAAAGCGACAGCTTTAATCAAGAATAACGAAGTGGTATTGCAGTCAGCTCAAGTAAAAAAGCCTTTGAAAGTACGTTATGCATGGAAAAATACGGATCAGGCGACACTTTTTAATAAAGCTAATTTACCGGCTTCGTCTTTTATAGTAGAGTGATTGTCTATTGTTTAAGTACAAAAAAAGACACATTTGTGTTAGTTTATGCAACATCTGTTTTATTGAAAAAAGAATCAGGAATGTAAATTGCCACCTGATTTTATGCCATTTGTGTTGTAATTATTTGACAATATCTATGGGTTTTGAAACTCGTGAAGCTGCGTGAGGGATAGAAATAAGCTACCGAAGTAGCATGGATAGCCCGACCGCGATGAACTAAGGGGGCGAATAATGATTTCTAAAGTAAGCCCCCTTGGTTCATAGTGGTCACGCCTCAAAAAATAAGATAGGACAAAAGAGCATTTTTTAAATAGATCTGCAAAAATTAATCTTTAACTCTAAAAATGAAAAAAATAACTTTTACAGGGTTTATTGCCCTTATTACAATTGGAACTATGAATGCACAAAAAATGGCACATTTAGACAAAACGAAGCCAGTAGAAGAACGTGTTGATTTGTTGATGCAACAAATGACTCTGGAAGAGAAAGTAGGGCAAATGAATCAATATAATGGATTCTGGGAAGTTACAGGACCAGCTCCAAAAGGCGGTACTGCAGAGTTAAAATACGAGCATTTGAAGAAAGGTTTAGTGGGGTCTATGTTGACTGTTCGCGGTGTGAAGGAAGTTCGTGCTGTGCAGAAAATTGCTATCGAAGAAACTCGATTGGGAATCCCGTTGATTATTGGATTTGATGTGATTCATGGGTATAAAACCTTGAGTCCGATTCCGTTGGCAGAAGCAGCAAGTTGGGATTTGGAAGCGATAAAAAAGTCGGCTCAGATTGCAGCAGATGAGGCATCGGCATCTGGGATTAACTGGACTTTTGGTCCTAATGTTGATGTAGCCAATGATGCGCGTTGGGGACGTGTAATGGAAGGGGCTGGAGAGGATCCTTATTTAGGAAGTAAAGTTGGTTATGCTAGAGTAAAAGGTTTTCAAGGGGAAACCACTGCCGATTTACTTAAAGTTAACACGATTGCGGCCTGTGCCAAACATTTTGCAGCTTACGGTTATGTTGAAGCTGGATTGGAATATAATATTGTGGATATCAGTAACTCGAAATTATATAATTCTGTTTTACCTCCTTTTAAGGCGACTGTTGATGCTGGAGTAAGAACTTTTATGAATTCATTTAATACCCTGAATGGCGTTCCAGCGACAGGAAGTTCTTTTTTACAGCGAGATATTTTGAAAGGAAAATGGAAGTTTGATGGTTTTGTAATTTCAGATTATGCTTCGATTCGAGAAATGATTGCTCACGGTTATGCTAAAGACGAAGCCGATGCTACTTTGAAAGCGGTTGTGGCGGGTTCAGATATGGATATGGAATCGTATTTGTATGTTGCAAAGTTAGTGGATTTGGTCAAAGAAGGGAAAGTAAAAGAATCTTTGGTAGATGATGCGGTTCGTAGAATATTGAGAGTGAAGTTTGAGTTGGGATTATTTGACGATCCTTATAAGTATTGCGATGAAAAACGCGAAAAAGAATCTATCGGTAATAAAGCGCATGTTGAAGGTGTTTTGGATATGGCCAAAAAATCTATCGTTTTGTTGAAAAATGAGAAAAATTTACTTCCACTTAAAAAATCAGGTCAAAAAATTGCTTTGATTGGCGCTTTGGCAAATGATAAAAACAGTCCTTTAGGAAGTTGGCGAATAGCAGCTGATGATAATACTGCAGTTTCGGTTTTAGAAGGTATGCAACACTATAAAGAGAATCAATTGGTGTTTGAAAAAGGAGCCGATTTATTGACACAAAATGCTACTTTTTTAACCGAAACTATTTTTAATACTACGGATAAAAGTGGGTTTGAAGCCGCTAAAGTAGCCGCAAAGAATGCTGATGTTGTGGTGATGGTTTTGGGGGAATATGGTTTTCAAAGTGGTGAGGGAAGAAGTAGAACCGACTTGAATTTGCCAGGTTTGCAACAAGAATTATTGGAAGAAATCTACAAAGTAAATCCGAATGTAGTTTTGGTGCTGAATAATGGTCGCCCGTTGAGTATTCCCTGGGCAGCCGAACATATTCCAGCTATTGTTGAGGGATGGCATTTAGGAACTCAAGCTGGAAACGCTATTGCGCAGGTTTTGTACGGCGATTACAATCCAAGTGGGAAATTACCAATGTCTTTCCCTAGAAATGTAGGTCAAGTGCCAATTTATTATAACAAATACAGTACAGGAAGACCTAAAAATAGTGATAATAATGTTTTCTGGTCACATTATATGGATGTAGAGAAAACACCGCAATTTCCGTTTGGTTTTGGTTTGAGTTATACAACTTTCGAATATAAAAATCTGAAACTGAACAATACAGCTTTTACCAAAGGTGAGCCTGTAAAAGTTAGTGTTGAGGTTACCAATACCGGAAATTATGATGGTAAAGAAGTAGTTCAATTGTATATACATGATGAGTATGCCAGTATTATTCGCCCCATAAAAGAATTAAAAGGTTTTGAATTGGTTGATTTGAAAAAAGGTGAAACCAAAACGATAAACTTTACTCTTACCGATAAAGAACTTGGTTTTTATGATAATGACGGAAATTATTTAGTAGAAGCAGGAACATTCAAAATTATGGTTGGAGGAAGTTCTGACAAAGGTTTAGAAAGTGGTTTTGAGTTAAAATAAAACTTTAGAGTATATTGTTTAACGCAGATTAGGTTGATTTATAGTCAGCTTAATCTGCTTTTTTTTTAAACATCTTGTTTTATATTCTTAGTAATTTTCAGACCATCTGTACGATGAAGGAGTTGTTATTGCAGTTGTGGAAAGATTTGTGATTTTTGCTATTTTGCAGTTCAAGCGATACTTTGTTACTTATGTTGGTTGTTGTGTTTGGTTGTTGTGTTTGGTTGTTGTGTTTGAACTGCTTGTTGTGAAAGATAAAATTGTCACTTTGCCTGAGGATCATTATTTTAGCTCTGCCAGAAATTATGCTGGATTAGAAAATGATTTGGAAGTTATTTTACTAGATTTGTTTTAGCAGTCTTTGATTGTGGGCACGGATTACTTCGTCAGTTCGCTATCGCTCGTGTGCAAATCCGCGCTATCGGGTATTGTTTGAAGATCTATTAGTTGTGAATTGCTTTCGAAATTGTATTTTAGCTTATAATTCCCAACTAATCCTTGTGAGGTTAACAATGTTGTGTTGTTGTGAATTGCTTTCGAAATTGTATTTTAGCTTATAATTCCCAACACTAACTGCAGCAATACTTTGTTTAGCTATGTTGGATATGCAAATAAAAACTGCACATTAAGTTAAGCTACATTTTTTTATTCTCGATTTAAATTTTCAGCAAATGCTGCTCACATTTTTTAAAATTCAATAGAATTGACGAAAATTTATTTATCATAATTAATTGTACCCAACGGGTTATGCTAATTAATTTTTAGGTGTGATAATTGCAGATAAACCACCGCCACTTGCCAATCGATAGGGTAATTTACTTTTAGAATCAACCGTGATGATTTCTCTTTTATAATCTTGTGCCGCTTTATCAGCATTTAAGCCGTCTGAGAAAATTTCAACACTGTATGACTTGCCTTTTTCCAAAAATGAAAAGTCAATAGTTATTTCTTTGGAATCCCAATTTGTGATGGCTCCCAAATACCAAGTATTTTCTTTTTTACGAGCAATTGAAACGAATTTTCCAACTTCTCCATCTAAGGCCATAGTTTCGTCAAATGTGGTTGGAATTTTTGCTATAAAATTTGTTGATTCCTGCTCTTTCATATAAGCAGTTGGGCTGTCAGCCATCATTTGCAATGGAGATTCAAAAATAGTGTATAATGCCAGTTGATGACATCTTGTTCCCTGACTCATTGGTGTTGAATGGCTCGGCTTGAAATCGTATTTGTTGGCATTTCTCATCGCACCAGGGGTATAATCCATAGGGCCAGCCATCATTCGGATAAATGGAATCGAGCAGTCATAAGTTGGCACATCGTCATTGGGTGTCCATTTATTATTCTCTAAACCTTTTACACCTTCAAAATTCAGAATATTAGGAAAGGTACGTTGGATTCCTGTTGGTTTGTACATCCCATGAAAATCCAAAAGTAATTTGTTATTTGCTGCTTTTTGAGCAATTTGGTAAACCGAATTCACCATTTTAGCATCATCTCGATCGATAAAATCTACTTTAAATCCTTTTACTCCTAAATCAGCGTAATTCTTAAAAATGGTATCAATGTTTTCGTGCAATGCCATCCACGAACACCATAAAATGATACTGACATTTCGTTCTTTTCCGTAGGCGATTAAAGCTTTCAAATCCACATTTGGATTGTGTTCCATAATGTTATTTTCTACACTCCAACCTTCATCCAAAACCACATATTCGACTTTGTTTTTAGAAGCAAAATCGATGTAATATTTATAAGTTTCGGTGTTGATGCCAGCTTTGAAATCAATATTGTAAATATTCCAATCGTTCCACCAATCCCAAGCTACTTTTCCAGGTTTTATCCACGAAATATCTTTTATTTTAGTTGGCTCTGATAATTTTTGAACCATATCGTTATTAGCCAAAGAAGCATCTTTTTCAGCAATAACTATTGCTCTCCAAGGAAACGTTCTTGTTCCTTTAGTTTTTACTAAATAATCCGCTCTTTCGATAATTAATTTGTTGAGGTTGTTGAATCCACCGTTTTTTTCTTGAATAGGATATTTAGAAAAACGACTTTCAAAACCTGATTTGTTCTGATTATTGGTAACAAATAATCCTGGGTAATCTTCGAGATTAGCTTCTAGAAAAACGGCTTTAATTTGATTTTTATAATCAATTAAAAAGGGTAAAAAAGCCAAGGTGTCTTTTGTATATTCACTTATCTTTTTGTTTTCGTAATGAGATTCAAATGAGGAAATATAAGGGTCTTTAGGATTTCTTAAATCTCTAACATACGGCATTAATGAGTTGTAATCTTGATCGAAGTTTAAATTAACTTCTTCTGTTTTTACCGTAATTTCCTTTTTCTTTTTGGTTATAAATCGATAAGCAACACCATCATCAAAAGCACGGTATTCAATGCTAAAATCATTTTTAAAATTTAAAATCAAGAGATTGTATTGGTTTTTTACATTGCTCTTTTTGTAAAAAGGAGTTTGAAAAGTTTGATTTATTTTTTCTCTTTTGGAATTTAAAAGTATTGGATTTTTTCCCAAAACTTCATTTTGGTCCAAAGTCATTGAAATCGTAGAAGGAGCCAGAATAGTTTGCTTTTCATTCAAAACAGACCAGCTTATTTTGTCGGTTATTAAAATGCTGGTTTTAATTTTTCCGTTTGGTGAAAACAATACAAAATCTTGATTCTTTTGAGCAAAAGAAAGGTTGATAAAAAATAATGCAAAAAAGAAATAGATTGTTTTTTTCATGTTTTTTTGATTTTTCACGCAGATTTAGCGGATTTCCACTTTCAACAATCTGCTGAATCTGCAAAATCTGCGTGCTATTTTTGGTTTGAAAATAAAAAACTATAGATGGAGAGTTTAGACCACAAATTTCACAAATTAACACAGATTATTATTAGTGCAAACTCATGTAATTCGTATTAATTTTTAAACTTAGTGTTATATTTTTTTACAATTTCCAAAGTTGATTTGTCTGTAGAGAAAACTGAGTTCAACCCTTGTGGTTCTTGTGGCGGATCAGTAGTCAAAGGATCGCCAGGATTCCAATGTCCATCAGTTGTAACCGCTTTTCCTTCGCCGCCAAAACCCCAGAAATTTGCTGCTTGCAATGAACCTTTGTTTTTTACACTTTCAGCCACTCTACCAAAAATATAATCGTAAAATTTATCTCTGTTAGCAACAGATGTTGTGTTTATCAAAGTTTCATTTTCTCTTGGTAAACCAAATTCTTCAATGATAATTGGTCTTTGTAAATCATTGGCAACTTTTACATGTTTGTCTATATATTTCCCAGCATTTTCAATAGCAATAGGTAAAGTTTTTTCAGCATCATCAGCCTTAAACCAGTTCCAGTTTTTTGGCCAGATGTGCATGGTCAAATAATCGATATTTGGATTTTGGTGGGTTCTTTCAAAAATTTCAATAACGTCATTCGAACTGTTCAATCCTTCTGAACCTGTAGAAATCAAATGGTTTTTGTCTAAGCTATCAATTAAATTTATAAAATTGTTTAACCAAGCCGTAAATTTTGCTTCGTTTTCTACCGTAAAAAGTCTTGGCTCATTTCCAACTTGCCATGCCATAATGGTATTGTCTTCGGTATATTTTTTTTTCGAATACGAATTGGTTCTGCCGATAATAAACTTAGTATGTTCTTCTAAAGCTTTCATACAAGGTTCACAGCTGTGAAATTGCTCTGTATAAGCCATATATTGTGGCCAAGTATTGGGTGGGATTGCAGGAACTGGAACTGGCCCATAGCCATTCCACTCCAAATATTGTGACATTCCACCAGACCATTCCCAGTTGTTGGTTAGATATAAAACAGCATACATGTTACGTTTACCCATTTCATAAATCAAAAAATCCAAACCATCTAGTAAATCAGCATCGTATTTTCCTTGTTCGTATTGTAAGGCAGGGCGAACCGTGTAGTCGTATTTTCCGCCATCGGCACCTACTAAAATTCGCAGGTTGTCAATACCGTTTTTCTTCATTACATCCAGTTCTCGAAGTAATCTTTTGCGATCTCCTATTTTTTTGGAACCCAACATACTTCCTTGCCAATAGTTAGCACCGATGTACGAATACGGTTTGTCTCCCTTGTAAAATTGTGTTCCTTTTACCGTAATTCTTTCCTGTGCCTGACACGCTATTGTCGAAACGAGTAAGGCTAATCCAAGTGTTTTTAAAAATTTATTTTTCATAGTTTATTTTTTTTGGAGCTATTTCCTGCTATCCGCTGTATTCCCGATTTACAAAAACTACGGCTAAAAAGCCTCGTTTTTCTAAATCGGGAGATGCCGCTTCTATCAGGGCTAGAGCTTTACGTTATCAAATTTAATTTGGGAGTACATACATTTTAGGCAATCCGTTTACCAACGCTGACTTTGTTTTTGTTGCAAATGTTTTAAAATCTGTTGCATTGGTTTCGTTTGGTGTAGGAACATAATAGCCATCAGTAGTATTATTCCAAAACATTACATAACTTATTTCGATATTATTCGTTGTCAATGCACTATATAAATATGTTGAAAACCAATCTGTAATAGGCGAAACCGAACTAGTTACTCTGTATCCTGTTTCTGTTAATGCAGCTATTTTTACTTTACTTGTTGCTAAATCTGAAATCATTTTTAATTTGGCATTCGCTTTATTAGCACCAGTCTGACCTTGATTATCGAAATCACCATAATTATCCATTCCTAAAATATCAACGTATTTATCCCCAGGATAACGGCTCAAATATTCTGCCGATGTTGTGTAGCTACGATCAGGTGAAAAGGCATAAATAAGATTGTGAACTCCTTTGGTATCTCTTAGATAAGTAACTGTAAATTGATAGGCTTTTTTGTATTCATCTGCTGTACAAAAATCGGCTCCCCACCAAAACCAACTTCCGTCAAACTCGTGGAAAGGTCTAAAAATAACTGGAATTAATTCTCCATTTGCTCCTTTTAGATTAAGGAAAAAGCTGGCCACTTTGTTTAATTTGTTCTTATACCATTCGTGATTTGTTCCGCCAGGAAGAATGCTTTTAAATGCGGTTGTTTTTTCTTCATTGGTCATTTCGCTTACATAAAAAGCTTCTTCTTTATTGGGCTCTCTGATATGCCAAGACATGGTATTAATCATTCCTTTGGTATAAGCTGCTTTCATGTCTGTTATTACTTTTTGTTCTTGTTGGTAATACCAATTAGAACTTACTCCTGTATAGTTTTTATCTGTGATGAAAATAAAATCGGATCCCAATAGGGCAGGGTCATAGGTGGTTGTTTTTTTGATATCCGATTGATCTGTAGCTCCATTATTGTAAAAACTGTTAAAAGCATCTTGTTGACCAATTGCAAATTTTGTTTTTGCTAATGTTTTTAAATTATAAAATAGAGCAGCTGTCTCTGCTGTAGCCTTAGGATCAGCCATGTATGTTTTTACATTTTTTGTTGTCAAGCCAGTTTCAACTTCAGTTGGAGTTTCAGGATTTGTTGTATCTGTAGCAACATTGTCAGTAGAACATCCAAAAGAAATAAATGCAGTTAGCAGGACTATTAAATTATAGTGGTTTTTCATGTAATTTTTTTATTGGTTTTTAATGTTTTATTTAAAATGTATCGAAATGTCATCAGCATACAGAGTTCCAGATGCGAACCCTAAGGCTATCATGATTCTGTACTTTTTGGCTCCACCTGGGATAGGGAATGTCTTGGTGTGTTGAGTCCAATCGGTTGTACCTGTTACAAAAGTTAAATTTTGCCCTTCTCCTGTTTTTGTACCATCAATTGTAGTAAATTCAAGTGCAATTAATCCGTTGTTCCAAGCATCTTTTCCTTGTTTGATATTGTCAGATTTTGACCATCCTGAAATTGTTATAGATGTTACATTTTCAGGAATATCCGCAATTTGATCAATTCCAGTCCAGTCAAATGTTGATGAATTTAATACTAATGCAGATTTTCCTTCTTTGTAAATTGAGGTTGAAACTGTAGCGTTACCACGCCATGAAGCGATTCCGTTTTCAAAATTAGCATTACTTAATTCAACTAATTTTGTTGATTCATCTCCTGACTTTCTAGCGTTTTCTTCAGCCTGAATTTTATCTAATTGTTCTTGTGTAAGGGCAACAGCTTTTAAGTCATCAAAAAAGATAGTTCCGTTGGTTTGACCTAGAGCAAGCATTATTCTGAATTTTGATGCTCCTGCGGGAACAGTAACTGTTTTTTTGTAGAAAGTCCACGGTGTTGTGCCCAGAACAGAGGCAATGCTTTCGTTTTGAATTTCTTTTTCACCAGCATTCAAAAATGCCATATCAAATTTCCCTGTATTCCATACATTTTGTCCTTTTTCAATACCTGCAGCCTTTACCCATCCACTGAATTCAATTGCGACTGTTTTTTTGGGAATACTCACTATTTGGTCAATTCCTTTCCATTCTGCACCAACAAATTGATTGATAGTGCAACTATTATTCCCTGTTTTTTTGTCATAGGGTGAAATAGTCGCAATACCTTCACCTCTCCAATTTAATAATTCAGTTTCAAACCCACCGTTTTTTATTAGGTTGGTTTGTGCATTATTGGGTATAGTAATTGATAAAATTCCCAATACAAGTAATATTTTCTTCATAGTATTAAAGTTGAGAGGTTGTTTTTATCAAGAAATAAGGCTTGATTTCAACCCTTAATCCTATTAATCAACTCGATACAGGCTCTTCCGTTGTGATAGGGGCATTTCCAGAATCCGGCTTTGTCTTTTGGCATGGTCGAATAATCGCTGTAAACTCCCCAAAACCATTC